>NZ_VWWC01000176.1:0-14527 GCF_011753175.1 Burkholderia sp. Cy-637
CCGGCGCGGCGGCCCCGGGCCGGCGGCGACGCGCTCCGGAGCGGCCGCGGCCGCCCACTGACTGCAAGGACAGGCTCGAATGGATCTCGGCATCGCAGGACGGACCGCGCTGGTATGCGCGGCCAGCAAGGGACTCGGACGCGGCTGCGCTCAGGCGCTGGCCGCCGAGGGCGTGAAGCTCGTGATCGTGGCGCGCACCCAGGAGACGCTCGACGCCACCGCCGAGGCGATTCGCCAGTCGACCGGCGCCGAGGTCACCGCGGTGGCCTGCGACATCACCACCGCGGCCGGGCGCGAGGCGGCGCTGGCCGCCTGCCCGCAGCCCGACATCCTGGTCACCAATGCCGGCGGGCCGCCGCCGGGCGACTTCCGCGATTTCTCGCGCGACGACTGGATCCGCGCCGTGGACGCCAACATGCTCACGCCGATCGAGCTGATCCGCGCCACCGTGGACGGCATGATCGCGCGCCGCTTCGGGCGCATCGTCAACATCACCAGCTCGGCCGTGAAGGCGCCGATCGACGTGCTGGCGCTGTCCAACGGCGCGCGCTCGGGGCTCACCGGCTTCGTGGCGGGGCTCTCGCGCAAGGTGGTCGAGCACAACGTGACGATCAACAACCTGCTGCCGGGCCTGTTCGACACCGATCGCATCAAGACCACCCTGGCGGCCTCGGCCAAGGCGGCCGGCACCAGCGTGGACGAGGTCCGCGCGCGCCGCACCCAGGAGATCCCGGCGCGCCGGCTCGGCCAGCCCGACGAGTTCGGCGCGGCCTGCGCCTTCCTGTGCAGCGCGCATGCCGGCTACATCACCGGCCAGAACTGGCTGATCGACGGCGGTTCCTACCCCGGCACGTTCTGAACCCTGACGGCCGGCGGCGTACCGCCGGCCCTGTTTCCACCCACGAGGATTCACCCGCATGGAAGCACCCCGGATCGCGCTGATCGCGCACGATGCGAAGAAGGACGAAATCGTCGCGCTGACGGGCGCCTATCGCGACACGCTCGCGCAATGCGCGCTGGTGGCCACCGGCACCACCGGCAGCCGGATCGCCAGCGCCCACGGGCTGGAGGTGGAGCGCAAGCTGTCGGGGCCGCTGGGCGGCGACCAGCAGATCGGCGCCGAGCTGGCCTCGGGCCGCGTCCACATGGTCATCTTCCTGCGCGACCCGATGACGGCGCAGCCCCACGACCCCGATATCAACGCCCTGGTGCGCGTGTGCGACGTGCACGACGTGCCGGTGGCCACCAACGTGGCCACCGCGCGGGTGTTGCTCGACACGCTCACGCGCACGCTGGCGAAGGGCTGAGCGCGGGCGACCTCGGCGTGCCGGTGCCGACCCGCGCCGGCTCCGGTTGCCTGGGCTGGGCGGAGTCGAGCGCGCCGCTCAGTTGGCCGGCTGGATCAGCAGGGTGGCCTGTCCGCTGTTGTCGTTGCAGGTGTCGTCGGTGATGAAGGCCCACATGGTGGCGTTGGTGCTGCCGGTCACGTCGACCACGGTCGGCTGCTGCTGCTTGACGGACACGCCCCAGCGCGCGTTCGCCCAGCCGCCCTGGACATGCACGGTATCGATCAGGCATCCCGGCACGAGGCTGCCGCCGGTGCAGCTCATGTTGTCGCTCGGCAGCGACAGCACGTAGCGTCCCGGCGCCAGTTGGAAGACCACCGAGGTGCCGTACGGCGCCCCCGGGGTGAGCGCGCTCTGGATGCAGTTCTGCTTGGCGTCGACCGTGATCGAAGTGGCCGCGTTGGCGGAAACCGACGCGAGGGCGAGGAGGAAGGCGGAAATGATGGGCATGCGCATGGCTCGGATCCTTTGTTATGGCTTGAATGTGCAGCACGTTGGGAAGCCGGCACGGCTCGGCCGACCAGACCATTAACGACGTGGATACGGCGAACTTGATCCATTCGTCTGAATAATTTGACGGCAGGCCGCCGCCCCTTGCCGCCCCCGCCCGGCCCAGCGCCTGCAAGGAATCCGCCAACGCGCGAGAATCATGCGTCCCGTCGCCAGACGGCCAGATTCCCTGAACATCCAACCCAGGAGTAGCACGCATGCCGAAAGCAATCCGTTACGACCAGCCGGGCGGCCCGGAGGTGATGAAGTGGGTCGAGGTCGAGGTGGGCGAGCCGAAGGCCGGCGAGGTGCGCGTCAAGCATCACGCGGTCGGGCTCAACTATATCGACGTTTACTTCCGCAACGGCCTCTATCCGCAGCCGCTGCCGGGCGGGCTGGGGCAGGAGGGCGCCGGCGAGGTGGTGGCGCTCGGCGAGGGCGTGAGCACCTTCAAGGTGGGCGATCGCGTGGCCTACACCGGCGTGCCGCCGGGCTCCTATGCCGAGGAGCGGGTGCTGCCGGCCGACAAGCTGGTCAAGCTGCCCGACGCGATCAGCTACGAGGACGCCGCCTCGCTGATGCTGCAGGGCCTGACCGCGCACTACCTGCTGCGCCGCACCTACCCGGTCAAGCCGGGCGACACCATCGTGATCCACGCGGCCGCGGGCGGCGTCGGGCTGCTGGTCTGCCAGTGGGCCAAGGCGCTCGGCGCGACCGTGATCGGCACCGTCGGCTCGGACGAGAAGGCGGAGCTGGCGCGCGCCTTCGGCTGCGACTACCCGGTGGTCTACACGCGCGAGAACCTGGCCGAGCGCGTCAAGGCGATCACCCACGGTGCGGGCGTACCGGTGGTCTACGACTCGATCGGCAAGGACACCTACCTGCAGTCGCTCGACAGCCTCGCGCCGCTGGGCCTGTTCGTCAGCTTCGGCAATGCCTCGGGCCCGCTGCCGGCGATCGACTCGAAGGAATTCTCCTCGCGCGGCTCGCTGTTCTTCACGCGGCCCACGCTGTTTACCTACATCGCCAAGCGCGCCGACCTCGAGCAGGGCGCGGCCGAGCTGTTCGAGGCGGTCGGCTCGGGCAAGCTCAGGACCAACGTGCGCCAGCGCTACCCGCTGGAGCGCGTGGCCGATGCGCATCGCGATCTCGAGGCGCGCCGCACCACGGGCTCGACCATCCTGCTGCCCTGAGCCTCGTTCCAATCCTTTCGTCGTTCCCGCACGCGCGCCGCCCGGCGCGCGCGTTTCGCGGTGGCAGGCCCCTGCCGCCGTGCTCCTGATCTACCCGCCCGCGCTGTTTCCGCCGCCTTTCCCGCTCCGTCCCCACCCCGCGTTTACGCGTTTTTTACACGCCCGCTCCGAGCTTTGACCCGCCCTTTACGCGCATTCCCATAAGGTTGCATCCGTTCGAACAGGAACACGGAGAACACAATAATGGATGCGCTGTACGTAGGCGGTCTCGCACTGTTTTCGGTGCTGATCGTCGCGCTCGTCGCGGGGTGCGACAAGCTCTCGCAATATGGTCGCGGGGGGCGTCAATGAACTGGATGCTGTGGCTCGCGGGGCTGTCGACCGCGCTGTTGTTCGCCTATCTGGTCTACGCGCTGCTGCGCGCGGAGGATATCGAATGAATGCGAACAACCTCTTGCAGACGGGGATCTTCCTCGTCGTGCTGCTGGCGCTGGCGGTGCCCGTCGCCGGCTACCTGACTCGCGTGATGGATGGGTCGTCGCGCGTGCTGCGCGTGTTCGGCCCGCTCGAACGCGCCTTGTTCCGGATCGCCGGGGTCGATGCCGGCGCCGAGATGTCGTGGAAGCAGTACGCGCTGGCGGCGATCGCCTTCAACGTGCTGGGCGTGTTCTTCCTCTACCTGCTGCTGCGCATCCAGCAATGGCTGCCCGGCAATCCGCAGCAGTTCGCGCCGATGACGGTGGACGGCGCCTTCAATACCGCGGTCAGCTTCGTCACCAACACCAACTGGCAGGACTACTCGCCCGAGCAGACGGTCAGCTACCTGACCCAGATGCTGGGCCTGACGGTGCAGAACTTCCTGTCGGCGGCCACCGGGATCGTGGTGGTGGTCGCGCTGATCCGCGGCTTCGCGCGTCATACCGCGAAGACCATCGGCAACTTCTGGGTCGACCTCACGCGCGTGACGCTCTACGTGCTGGTGCCGATGTCGATGGTGGTGGCGGGCGTGCTGATGAGCCAGGGCGTGATCCAGAACTTCCGCGCCTATACCGACGTGCCGACCCTGCAGGCCAGCAGCTACCAGGCGCCCAAGCTCGACGCGCAGGGCAACCCGGTCAAGGACGACAAGGGCAATCCGGTGACGGTGGCCACGCCGCTCAAGACGCAGACCCTCGCGATGGGCCCGGTCGCCTCGCAGGAAGCGATCAAGATGCTCGGCACCAACGGCGGGGGCTTCTTCAACGGCAACTCGGCGCATCCGTACGAGAACCCGACGCCGTTCTCGAACTTCGTCGAGATCCTCTCGATCCTGATCCTGCCGGCCGCGCTCTGCCTGGTGTTCGGCCGCATGATCGGCGACCGCCGGCAAGGCGTGGCGGTGCTCGCGGCGATGACGGTGGCCTTCGCGGTGGCGGTGGGCATCGAGGCCGGTTCCGAGCAGCGCGGCAACCCGAGCTTCAGCGCGCTGCACGTCGACCAGTCGTCCGGCGCGCTGCAGGCCGGCGGCAACATGGAAGGCAAGGAAACCCGCTTCGGCATCGCCCAGACCAGCCTGTTCGTGGTGGCGACCACGGCCGCCTCGTGCGGCGCGGTGGACGGCGCGCACGACTCGCTGACGCCGGTCGGCGGCCTGGTGCCGATGCTGCTGATCCAGCTCGGCGAGGTGATCTTCGGCGGGGTCGGCTCGGGCCTGTACGGGATGCTGGTGTTCGCGCTGCTGGCGGTGTTCGTGGCGGGCCTGATGATCGGCCGCACGCCCGAGTACGTCGGCAAGAAGATCGAGTCCTACGAGATGAAGATGGTGTCGATCGTGGTGCTGCTCACGCCGCTGCTGGTGCTGGTGGGCACCTCGATCGCGGTGCTCGCCGACGCGGGCCGCGCCGGGATCGCCAACCCGGGCCCGCACGGCTTCTCGGAGATCCTCTACGCGTTCAGCTCGGCGGCCAACAACAACGGCAGCGCGTTCGCCGGGCTCACGGTGAGCACGCCGTTCTACAACTGGCTGACGGCGATCGCGATGTGGTTCGGCCGCTTCGGCACGATCGTGCCGGTGCTGGCGATCGCCGGCTCGCTGGCGGCCAAGAAGCGCATCGCCGCCACCAGCGGCACGCTGCCCACGCACGGCCCGCTGTTCGTGGTGCTGCTGCTCGGCTCGGTGCTGCTGGTGGGCGCGCTGACCTACGTGCCGGCGCTCGCGCTCGGCCCGGGCGTCGAGCATCTGATGCTGTTCTCGGGCAGCCACTGAGGACGCGCCCGGGCAGGGCGGCGGCCGCGTGCCGCCGCCCTGCCGCCGGGGCGAACCCACGCGACACAGGCAACAGGCAACAGGAACACGGGAAACAAGGTATCCGCGCATCGTCCGCGATGCCATCGAGGATCACGATGAATCAACATTCCGCTACACGATCGATGTTCGACCCGGCGCTGCTGCGCCCGGCGATCGTCGAGTCGTTCAAGAAACTCACGCCGCGCACGCAGTTCCGCAATCCGGTGATGTTCTGCGTCTACGTCGGCAGCGTGCTGACCACGATCCTCTGGATCGCGGCCCTGCTCGGCCAGGCCGAGGCGCCGGCCGGCTTCATCCTGGCGGTCACGCTGTGGCTCTGGTTCACGGTGCTGTTCGCGAACTTCGCCGAGGCGCTGGCCGAGGGCCGCTCGAAGGCCCAGGCGGCCTCGCTGCGCAGCGCCAAGAAGGATGTGATGGCCAAGAAGCTCAACGAGCCGCATCCGAAGTCGCCGATCCGCATCACCACCGCCAGCGAGCTGCGTCGCGGCGACGTGGTGCTGGTCGAGGCCGGCGACACCATTCCCGCCGACGGCGAGGTGGTCGACGGCGTGGCCTCGGTCGACGAATCGGCGATCACCGGCGAATCGGCGCCGGTGATCCGCGAATCGGGCGGCGACTTCTCCTCGGTGACGGGCGGCACGCGCGTGCTGTCCGACTGGATCGTGGTGAAGGTCACGGCCAACCCAGGCGAGGCCTTCCTCGACCGCATGATCGCCATGGTGGAAGGCGCCAAGCGCCAGAAGACGCCCAACGAGATCGCGCTGACCATCCTGCTGGTGGCGCTGACCATCGTGATGCTGCTGGCCACCGCGACGCTGCTGCCGTTCTCGATCTTCTCGGTCGATGCGATGAAGGCCGGCCACGTGGTGACCATCACCGCCCTGGTGGCGCTGCTGGTGTGCCTGATCCCGACCACCATCGGCGGGCTGCTGTCCGCGATCGGCGTGGCCGGCATGAGTCGCATGATGCAGGCCAACGTGATCGCCACCTCGGGCCGCGCGGTCGAGGCGGCCGGCGACGTCGACGTGCTGCTGCTCGACAAGACCGGCACCATCACGCTCGGCAACCGCCAGGCTTCCGAGTTCCTGCCGGCCGCGGGCGTGACCGAAGAGGCGCTGGCCGATGCCGCGCAACTCTCCTCGCTGGCCGACGAGACGCCGGAAGGGCGCAGCATCGTGGTGCTGGCCAAGACCCGCTTCAACCTGCGCCAGCGCGACATGGCCGCCCTGCAGGCGACCTTCCTCGGCTTCTCGGCGCAGACCCGCATGAGCGGCGTCGACCTGCCGGATCGCGAGATCCGCAAGGGCGCGGCCGATGCGATCCGCCAGTACGTGGAGATGCACGGCGGGCGTTTCCCCGAGGACGTGCGGCGCGCCGTCGACGACGTGGCCCGCAAGGGCAGCACGCCGCTGGTGGTGGCCGAGCGCCAGGGCGGCGGCGCGCGCGTGCTGGGCGTGATCGAGCTGAAGGACATCGTCAAGGGCGGCATCAAGGAGCGCTTCGCCGAGCTGCGCAAGATGGGCATCAAGACCGTGATGGTGACCGGCGACAACCGCCTGACGGCGGCGGCGATCGCGGCCGAGGCCGGGGTCGACGACTTCCTCGCCGAGGCCACCCCCGAGACCAAGCTCGCGACCATCCGCGAGCACCAGTCGGCGGGCCGGCTGGTGGCGATGACGGGCGACGGCACCAACGACGCGCCGGCGCTGGCCCAGGCCGACGTGGCGGTGGCCATGAACACCGGCACCCAGGCGGCCAAGGAAGCCGGCAACATGGTCGACCTCGACTCGAACCCGACCAAGCTGATCGAGATCGTCGAGATCGGCAAGCAGATGCTGATGACGCGCGGCTCGCTGACCACCTTCTCGATCGCCAACGACGTCGCAAAGTATTTCGCGATCATCCCGGCGGCCTTCGCGACCACCTATCCGCAGCTCGATGCGCTCAACGTGATGCATCTGGCCACCCCGACCTCGGCCATCATGTCGGCGGTGATCTTCAACGCGCTGATCATCGTCGCGCTGATCCCGCTGGCGCTCAAGGGCGTGCGCTATCGCGCGCTCGGCGCGGCCACCCTGCTGCGCCGCAACCTGCTGGTCTACGGGCTCGGCGGGATCCTGGTGCCGTTCGTCGGCATCAAGCTGATCGACATCGTGCTCGCCGCCTTCGGCTGGGTATAAGGAAGCTTCGCCATGAAATCCATGATTCGTCCGCTCGTCGTCCTGTTCGCGGTGCTGACCGCCGTCACGGGGCTCGTCTATCCGGCGGTGATGACCGCCTTCGGCTCGGTGGCCTTCCCGTCGCAGGCGGGCGGCAGCCTGGTCGAGCAAAACGGCAGGACGGTCGGCTCCGCGCTGATCGGCCAGCCCTTCGATGCGCCGCAATACTTCTGGGGCCGCCTGTCGGCCACCAGCCCGATGCCGTACAACGCTCAGGGTTCGAGCGCCTCGAACCTCGGCCCGACCAACCCGGCGCTGGCCGACCAGGTCAAGGGCCGGCTCGACGCGCTCAAGGCGGCGGGCACCGACATGTCGCAGCCGGTGCCGGTCGACCTGGTGACCGCCTCGGGCAGCGGCCTGGACCCGGAGATCAGCCCGGCCGCGGCGGCCTACCAGGTCGAGCGCGTCGCCCGCGCGCGCGGCCTGTCGGCCGACGCGGTGCGCCAACTGGTCGACGCCAACACCAAGGGCCGCCAGTTCGGCCTGCTCGGCGAGCCGCGCGTGAACGTGCTGGCATTGAACCTGGCCCTCGACTCGACGAAGTCCGCGCACTGACCTGACCGGCACGGACTTCCTTTGCGGCGCGGCACTCCCGCGCCGCCTTTTCTTTTTCCGGGATTTGGCACGACAATGAAGCGCCTCCCGACAACCGGCGCGCGCCAATCCGCATGAACCGTCCCGATCCCGACCAGCTTCTCGACAAGATCCAGCGCGAGGAGGAGAGGCAGCAGCGCGGCCGGCTGAAGATCTTCTTCGGCGCCTCGGCCGGCGTCGGCAAGACCTACGCGATGCTGCAGGCCGCCCGCGCGCGCGCCGACGATGGCGTGGACGTGCTGGTGGGCATCGTCGAGACGCATGGGCGGCGCGAGACCGCGGCGCTGGTCGAGGGGCTCGAGCTGCTGCCGCCGCTGGCGGTCTCGCATCGCGGGCGCGAGCTGGCCGAGTTCGACCTCGACGCGGCGCTGGCACGTCGCCCGCAATTGGTGCTGGTCGACGAGCTGGCCCATTCGAACCTGCCGGGCTCGCGCCACCTGAAGCGCTGGCAGGACGTGCACGAGCTGCTCGACGCCGGCATCGACGTCTACACCACGGTCAACGTCCAGCACCTGGAGAGCCTCAACGACGTGGTCGGCGCGATCACCGGCATTCGTGTCTGGGAGACCGTGCCCGATCGCGTGTTCGACGCGGCCGACGAGGTCACCCTGGTCGACCTGCCGGCCGAGGAACTGCTGGAGCGCATGCGCGACGGCAAGGTCTACATGGCGCAGCAGGCCGAGCGGGCGGTGCGCAACTTCTTCCGCAAGGGCAACCTGATCGCGCTGCGCGAGCTGGCGCTGCGCCGCACCGCCGATCGCGTCGACGCGCAGATGCGCGAGTACCGTGCCGATCGCTCGATCGCGCGCATCTGGCAGGCGCGCGAGCGGCTGCTGGTGTGCGTCGGCGCGGGCCCCGAGGCGCCCACCCTGGTGCGCGCGGCGGCGCGCCTGGCGGCCGGGCTGAAGGCCGACTGGATCGCCGTCTATGTCGAGACGCCGCGCTCGCAGCGGCTCGACGATGCGCGCCGGCGCCACCCGCTCGATGCGCTCAAGCTGGCGGCCGAGCTCGGCGCCGAGACCGTGACGCTGGCCGGCGCCGACCCGGTGGCCGCGCTGATCGGTTATGCGCAGGTGCGCAACGTCTCCAAGCTGGTGGCCGGCGGCTCGCCGCGCACCGGCCTGCTGCGGCGCCTGGCGCGGCCGTTCGGCGAGCGGCTGGCCGAGCGTGCCGGCGATCTCGACCTGATGCTGCTGCGTACCTCGGCGCAGGACGATCCGCGCCGCGGCGAACCCGATGCGGGCGCGCGTGCCTGGCGCGAGGCCTTCTCGCGGCTGGCCGGCGAACGCTCGCCGCCGCGCCACTACGTGACGGCCGCGCTGATCTGCGCGGCCCTGACCGGCGTGGCCGCCATCGCGCAGGCGCGCCTGGACCTGACCAACCTGGTGATGCTGTACCTGCTCGGCGTGGTGTTCAGCGCGGTCAGGCTCGGGCGCGGGCCGGGCGTGATGCAGTCCTTCCTGTCGGTGGCGGCCTTCGATTTCTTCTTCGTGCCGCCGCGCATGTCGCTGTCGGTCAGCGACACGCAGTACCTGCTGACCTTCTTCGGCATGCTGCTGACCTCGCTGGTGATCAGCCACCTGACCTCCAGCCTGACGCGCTCAGCCAGCGTGGCCGAGCGGCGCGAGCGGCGCACCGGCGCGATGTACGCGATGGCGCGCGAGCTGGCCGCCGCGCTCGCCGCCGAGCAGATCGTGGAGATCGGCAGCCGCCACGTGGCCGAGGTGTTCCGCGCACGCGTGGCGATGCTGCTGCCCGACGGCGCCGACCAGGTGCGCCAGAAGATCGAGAATCCCGACGAGGCGGTGACGCTGACCGGCGCCTCGCTCGATACCGATGTCGGGCAGTGGGTCTATGACCAGCAGAAGCCGGCCGGGCGCGGCACCGACACGCTGCCGGCGGCACTGGCGCGCTACCTGCCGCTGAAGGCGCCGATGCGCACGCGCGGCGTGCTGGCGGTGGTCACGCAGGACAGCCGCGAGCTCGACGCGCCCGAGCAGCAGCGCATGCTCGATGCCTTCGCCGCGCAGATCGCGCTGGCGCTCGAGCGCGTGCATTACGTCGAGATCGCGCGCGACGCGCTGGTCAGCATGGAATCGGAGCGGCTGCGCAATTCGCTCCTGTCGGCGATCTCGCACGACCTGCGCACGCCGCTGACCACCATCGTCGGTTTCTCGTCGATGCTGGCCGGCATGCACGCCGATGCGGCCAGGGCGAAGGCGGGCGCGGCGGCCGCGGCGGATCCGGCGGCGGCCGGCGCCCACGAGGCTGTCGCCGGCGACGGCGACCAGCCCGCCGACCGCGAGCACGAGCTGGTCGAGGCGATCCACGACGAGGCGCTGCGCATGACCGGCATCGTCACCAACCTGCTCGACATGGCGCGGCTGCAGGCCGGCAGCCTGCAGCTCAAGCGCCAGTGGTCGCTGCTGGAGGAAACGGTGGGCGCCGCGCTGGCGGCCTGCAAGCGCGTGCTGGCGCGGCACCCGGTGCAGGTGCGGCTGCCGGCCGACCTGCCGCTGCTGCAGACCGATGCGGTGCTGATGGAGCGGCTGTTCGCCAACCTGTTCGAGAACGCCGCCAAGTACACGCCGCCCGGCACGGGCCTGACGATCGGCGCCGAGGCGATCGAGGAGGACGGCAAGCCCTTCGTGCGCGTGAGCGTCGACGACCATGGCCCGGGCCTGCGCGCCGGCATGGAGGCGCGCATCTTCGACAAGTTCACGCGCGGCGAGAAGGAATCGGCCACGCCCGGCATCGGGCTGGGCCTGGCGATCTGCCGGGCGATCGTCGACGCGCACGGCGGTAGAATCGGCGCGCGCAACCGGCTCGCGCCGGACGGCTCGGTGGCCGGCGCGAGCTTCTGGTTCACGCTGCCGGTCGACGCGCCGCCGCCCGTGCCCGATGTCGACGAGGCCGACGCGATCGACGAGGCCGAGGACGTCGACGCGATCGACGCGCCCCGGCGCGACGACCACGCCGCCGGCTCGCGCCACGTGCCCGGTGCCACCGATGCCGGGGCGCCGCTTTCGCCATCCCCCAAGAATGCCGACCATGAGTGAACCGACGCTGACCGTCGTCCTGATCGAAGACGAAAAACAGATCCGCCGCTTCGTGCGCACCGCGCTCGAGGCCGAGGGCATCGCGGTGTTCGACGCGGAAACCGGCAAGCAGGGGCTGATCGAGACCGCCACGCGCAAGCCCGACCTGGTGATCGTCGATCTCGGCCTGCCCGATACCGACGGGCTCGACGTGATCCGCGAGCTGCGCGGCTGGTCCGAGCTGCCGGTGATCGTGCTCTCGGCGCGCACGCGCGAGGACGAGAAGGTGGCCGCGCTCGACGCCGGCGCCGACGACTACCTGACCAAGCCGTTCGGCGTGTCCGAGCTGCTGGCGCGGATCCGCGCCCACCTGCGCCGGCGCAACCTGGGCGGGGCCAACGACACGCCGAGCGTGAGCTTCGGCGCGGTCAAGGTCGACCTGGCGCTGCGCATCGTCACGCGCGGCGGCGAGCCGGTGCATCTCACGCCGCTCGAATACCGGCTGCTGGCCACCCTGGTGCGCCATGCCGGCCGCGTGCTGACCCACCGCCAGTTGCTGCGCGACGTGTGGGGGCCTTCGCATGTCGAGAGCCATCACTACCTGCGCATCTACATGGCGCATCTGCGCCAGAAGCTCGAGGCCGATCCGGCGCAGCCGGAGCACATCGTGACGGAAACCGGGGTGGGCTACCGGCTGGTCGGCGCGGCCTGAGCGAGGCAGGCGCAAGGGGCGGGGAGAGCCGCGGGCGCAGCCGATGCTGCCCCGATTCTTCGTCGACATCCCCTCTCGCCGGCAGGGGCGTCGCTGCCGCTCCGTAAGCACTTTGTTATAATCCGCCACTGCCCGGGACGTCCCGGCGCGTCAATTCAATCCACGGGGACGGCCCCGTCCTTCCCAGTGGAGTGTTCCCATGTCCTGGATCCTGCTTTTCATCGCCGGTCTTCTCGAAATCGCCTGGGCTGCCGGCATGAAGTCGTCCGAAGGCTTCACGCGGCTCTGGCCGTCGGTCTTCACCATCGTCACCGCGCTCGGCAGTTTCGTGCTGCTCGCCGTGGCCATGCGCCAGTTGCCGCTCGGCACCGCCTACGCGGTGTGGACCGGCATCGGCGTGGTCGGCGCCTTCATCTTCGGGGTGCTGCTGATGGGCGAGGCCGTCACCTTCGCGCGCGTGGCGAGCGCCTCGCTGATCGTGATCGGGCTGATCGGCCTGAAGCTGTCCTCGGCCGCCTGAGTTCCTGCCCGCGCCGGCGCCGTTGCGCGCCGGGCACGGCCTCGGGTGGTTCCCGAGCGGCGCGTGCTGCGCCGCGTCTATAATGCAGGAACATTCTCTCGGAAATACGCCGCCGGCCGCCCGTCCGGGCGCCGGCGGCGCTTCCGTTCAGCCGGCCGCCGCGCCGGCAGGCGCGTACCACGCGCAAGGAGACCGCACATGGTCGAGGCCATTTCGCTCGGCGCGGGGCTCGCCTGGGCGAGCGGGCTGCGCCTCTATCTGACGGTACTGATCGCCGGCGTGCTGGCGCGTACCGGCCTCGTGCACCTGCCCGACACGCTGACGGTGCTGATGTCTCCCTGGGTGATCGGCGCCGCCGCCGTGCTGGCGATCGCCGAATTCCTCGCCGACAAGATCCCCGCCTTCGATTCGCTCTGGGACGCGATCCATACCTTCATCCGGATTCCGGCCGGCGCCGTGCTGGCCGCCGGTGCGCTCGGCCATGCCGATCCCGCCATGCTGGCGGTGGCGGGCCTGGCCGGCGGCACCCTGGCCGGCTCGGCCCATGTCGCGAAGGCCGGCACGCGCGCGCTGATCAACCTCTCGCCCGAGCCGATCTCGAACTGGATCGCCTCGGCCACCGAGGACGGCCTGGTATTCGCGGGCCTCGCGCTGGCCTTCTTCGTGCCGCTGCTGTTCCTGCTGCTGATGGTCGGCTTCGTCGCCTTCGCCGCCTGGGCGCTGCCCCGGCTCTGGCGCGGCGTGTCGGGCGGGTTCCGCGGCATGGCGCACCAGATGGTGTCGCGTTTCAATTCACTCGGGGGCAAGCGGGATTGACCAAGCAGCATGAAGCAGGGCGCGCCGCGCGCGGCGCGCGTCTCACGCCGGGCGAACTGGTACGGCAATCGATCCGGATGACGATGCGCGACTGGCGCTCGGGCGAGCTGACCCTGCTCGTGCTGGCGCTGGTGCTGGCGGTCGCCGCGCTGACCAGCGTCGGTTTCCTGTCCGACCGGTTGCGCCAGGGGCTCGAGCGCGATGCGCGCCAGATGCTCGGCGCCGATTTCGTGGTGCGCGCCGATCATCCCGTCGATTCGTCCTTCGCCGCCGCAGCGCGCGCCGACGGCCTCGCCACCGCCTCCACGGCGATCTTTCCCAGCATGGTCGGCGGCACCGGCGCGAACGCGCCGTCGCGGCTGGCGGCCGTGAAGGCCGTGTCGGGCAGCTATCCGCTGCGCGGGCGGGTCGAGATCGCGGGTACCGCGAGCGCGCCGGGGCGCCCGGCCGAGTCGATCCCCGCGCCCGGCACCGTGTGGGCCGATCCGGCGCTGCTCGACGCGCTGCACCTGAAGGTCGGCGACGCGGTGCGCGTCGGCCAGCGCACCTTCACCATCTCGGCGGCGATCACGCGCGAACTCGATCGCGGCTTCTCCTTCGTCAATTTCTCGCCGCGCCTGATGCTGCGCGAGGACGAGCTCGCCTCGACCGGGCTGGTCGGCTATGGCAGCCGCGTGACCTACCGCCTGCTGGTGGCGGGCCCCGACGCGGCGGTGGCGCGCTTCGCCGAGCTCGCGCACCAGCGCGTGGACGGCGGCAAGCTGCGCGGCGTCGCGCTTGAATCGCTGCAGGAAGGGCAGCCGCAGGTGCGCGAGACGCTCGATCGCGCGCGTCACTTCCTGACCCTGGTGTCGCTGCTCACGGCGCTGCTGTCGGCGGTGGCGATCGCGATGGCCGCGCAGCGCTACATGCGCCGCCATCTCGACGGCTGCGCGGCGATGCGCTGCCTCGGCACCAGCCAGCGCACGCTGGCCGGGCTGTTTACGCTCGAATTCATCGCGCTCGGCCTGGGCTCGGGCCTGCTGGGCGCGGCGCTCGGCTACGCGGGCCACCTCGCCTTGCTGGCCGCGCTGGGCAGCCTGATCGACGTGGTGCTGCCGCAGCCGGGCATGGTGCCCGCGCTGGTCGGTATCGGTGCCGGCCTGGTGCTGCTGCTGGGTTTCGCGCTGCCGCCGCTGATGCCGCTCACGCGCGTGCCGCCGGTGCGCGTGCTGCGCCGCGAGTGGGGCGAGGCGGGCCGCACCGCCTGGCTCGGCTACGCGCTCGGCGTGCTGCTGTTCGCGGCGCTGCTGGTGGCGGCGGCCGGCAACCTG
>NZ_VWWC01000177.1:0-14297 GCF_011753175.1 Burkholderia sp. Cy-637
TATGCGCGGCTTCGCGGCGGTTCGGTGCATCGGCGGGCCCGGCCGCCGCCTGCTTGCGCGGCTGTGCCTCGGCGGGCGCCTCGCGCGGCGCGCTCTTTTCGACCGGCGCCGGTTCGGCGGCCTTGGTTGCGGCCGCATCGACCGTCGCCTTCGCCGGCGCTGCCTGCGTTGCCGGCGCCTCGCCGCGATGATTGCCGCTGCCCTCCACCTCCAGGCGGATCAGCTCCGAGCCCACCACCATCATGTCGCCGGCCTTGCCGCCCAGCGCCACCACGGTGCCCGTCACCGGCGAGGGAATCTCGACCGAGGCCTTGTCGGTCATCACGTCGGCCAGCGCCTGGTCCTCCTTGACCTGGTCGCCCACCTGCACGTGCCAGAGCCCCAGCTCGACCTCGGCGATGCCTTCGCCGATGTCCGGCATCTTGATCACATGAATACCCATCTCAGCTCTCCATCACACGCCGCATCGCCTCGCCCACCCGGCTCGGCCCCGGAAAATACGCCCACTCCTGCGCATGCGGATAAGGCGTGTCCCAGCCCGTCACGCGTTCGACGGGGGCTTCGAGCCAGTGGAAGCAATGCTCCTGGACCAGCGAGATCAGCTCGGCGCCGAAGCCGCAGGTGCGGGTCGCCTCGTGCACCACCACGCAGCGCCCGGTCTTGCGCACCGAGGCGACGATGGTGTCGAGGTCGAGCGGCCACAGGCTGCGCAGGTCGATCACCTCGGCGTCGAGGCCGGTTTCCTCGGCGGCGGCCAGCGAGACGTGCACCGTGGTGCCGTAGGTCAGCACCGTCAGCTCGCTGCCGGGCCGCACCACGGCGGCCGAATCGAGCGGCACCGTGTAGTAGCCCTCCGGCACCAGGCTGGCCGGGTGCTGGCTCCAGGGCGTGACGGGACGCTCGTGGTGGCCGTCGAAGGGGCCGTTGTAGAGCCGCTTGGGCTCCAGGAAAATCACCGGGTCGTCGTTCTCGATCGAGGCGATCAGCAGGCCCTTGGCGTCGTAGGGATTGGACGGCATCACCGTGCGCAGCCCGCAGACCTGCGTGAACATCGCCTCGGGGCTCTGGCTGTGGGTCTGGCCGCCATAGATGCCGCCGCCGCAGGGCATGCGGATGGTCAGCGGCGCGGTGAACTCGGCGGCCGAGCGATAGCGCAGCCGCGCGGCTTCCGAGACGATCTGGTCGGAAGCCGGGTAGAAATAATCGGCGAACTGGATCTCGGCCACGGGCCGCAGCCCGTAAGCGCCCATCCCGACCGCCACGCCGACGATGCCGCCTTCGGAGATCGGCGCGTCGAACACGCGCGAGCTGCCGAACTTGGCCTGCAGGCCTTCGGTGCAGCGGAACACGCCGCCGAAATAGCCGACGTCCTGGCCGAACACCACGACGTTGCCGTCGCGCTCCAGCATCACGTCCATGGCCGAGCGCAGGGCCTGGATCATGGTCATGGTGGCGGCCGACTGGCCCTTGGGTTGTGCGGTGGTCATCGCTCAGACTCCCAGTTGCTGGCGCTGGCGCCGCAGGTGTTCCGGCATGTCCTTGTAGACGTCCTCGAAGAAGCTCGCGACGTTCACGCGGTCGTCGCCGAGCGTGCCGTAGCGCTCGGCCTCCTTCTGCGCCGCGATCACCTCGGCCTCGAGCTCGCCCTTCAGGTCGGCGTGCTCCTGCTCGGACCAGTGGCCCTCGCGGATCAGGTGGCGCTTGAAGCGCTCGATCGGGTCGCCCAGCGGGAAATGCGCCCAGTCGTCGCCGGGGCGGTATTTCGACGGATCGTCCGAGGTCGAGTGCGGGCCGGCGCGATAGGTGACCCACTCGATGAGGGTCGGGCCGAGATTGCGGCGCGCCCGCTCGGCGGCCCAGCGCGAGGCCGAGTAGACCGCCAGGAAGTCGTTGCCGTCCACCCGCAGCGAGGCGATCCCGCAGCCCACGCCGCGGCCCGCGAAGGTCGAGCCCTCGCCGCCGGCGATCGCCTGGAAGGTCGAGATCGCCCACTGGTTGTTGACCACGTTGAGGATCACCGGCGCGCGGTAGACGTGCGCGAAGGTGAGCGCGGTGTGGAAATCGGCCTCGGCGGTGGCGCCGTCGCCGATCCAGGCCGAGGCGATGCGCGTGTCGCCCTTGATGGCCGAGGCCATCGCCCAGCCCACCGCCTGGATGAACTGGGTGGCGAGATTGCCCGAGATGGTGAAGAAGCCGGCCGCGCGGTTCGAGTACATCACCGGCAACTGGCGGCCCTTGAGCGGGTCGCGCTCGTTGGACATCAACTGGCACATCAGGTCGACCAGCGGCACCTCGCGCGTGAGCAGGATGCTCTGCTGGCGATAGGTCGGGAAGCACATGTCGCCGTTGTCGAGCGCGAACGAATGCGCGGTGCCGATGGCCTCCTCGCCGAGGCTCTGCACGTAGAAGGAAATCTTCTTCTGGCGCTGGGCGATCAGCATGCGCGCGTCGAACACGCGCGTCTTGAGCATCGCGCGCATGCCGGCGCGCAGCCGGTCGCGATCGAGCTCGGGGGCCCAGGGGCCGACCGCGCGGCCGTCGTCGTCGATCACCCGCACCAGGCCATAGGCCAGGTCGCTGGTATCGACCGGCGCCACGTCGATCGGGGGTTTGCGCAGCTTGCCCGCCGGGGACAGCAGCAGGTAGGAAAAATCGGTTTTGCAGCCCGGTCGGCCGGTTGGCTCCGGTACATGCAATTTCAATGGCCCGTATTGGCTCATTTCGCTTATCTCCACGTTTGATTTTGTCGCACGCTTCGACGGTGATCGTATCAATTCGGCAGGCGCCGAGATAGAGCGGGAATCGCCCCGATTTTCAAAAATCGCGGGCGGTGTTATTGAAGTAGGGAATATCGCGGCAAAGTGGTTTTTCCGATCAGCGCCATCGCCCGGAAAAGCAATGCACGCGGGGCCGGAAGGGCATCCCGGCCGGACGCGGCAGCCGGCCTCGCGGCTCGCGAGGGTGGTTTTCCAGGCGATTATTCGCGTCGATTTTCAGCCACGCCAAAATCCCATTTTTTATCAAAGGCGACGAGCGAATCCCGCATCCGACGCGAATCGAATGCGCGAAACCCAATCGAGTCGCCGGCAAATGGTGTGAGAAATTGCGTGAGGGCCGAGCCGATATCGTCCAGGGAGGGTCAGCCAAGGAGCACGGTTGCGGGAAAACCGCGCGGAAACGGCCGGGCATGCGCGGTGAAAACGTCGCCCGGAAAATGCAATGCCGGCTTCCGTGCGATCGCAGGAAGCCGGCAAGGCAAGCCGCCGCCGTGTCGGGCGACGGCCGGGGATGAGGGTCAGGCGCTCGCGGTTTCGCGCGCGAGCCGCGCCTCGTAGGTCTTCAGATGGTTGTAGGCGATGCGCAGCAGGGACGGCCGGCCGTCGTCGCCCGCCGGCGCGCGCGCCAGCAGGTCGCCGATCACGTGGTCGGCCTCGACGCGCGAGCGGTTCTCGACATCGCGCAGCATCGAGGCCGTCATGCCCGAGGGCGTGAACAGGATCCGGCGCGAACGTTCGTTCATCGCCTCGCCGGGCGCGTAGCCGTGATGCGCGGCGATCGCGCTGGTCTCGCCATACAGCGTCTCCAGCAGCCGATGGCCGTCCGGCGCGGCGAGGATGTCGCCCACCGAGCCGCGGAACAGCGAGGTGGCAGCCGCCAGCGTGGCCAGGAACACCCACTTGTCCCACATCTTCGCGACGATGTTCTCGGCCGGCAGCACGTCGAAGCCGGCGCCCGAGAAGGTCTCGGCGATCGCCTGCACGCGCGGCGTGAGCCCGCCCGCCAGGTCGCCGAAGCCGACCGCCTGGGCGTCGTTGAGATGGACGATGTGCTGCCGGTCGTCGAGCGTGGCCGCGATCATGCACAGGCCGCCCAGCACGTTGGCGTCGCCGAAGCGCGCCTTCAGCACGTCGAGGTGGCGCATGCCGTTGAGCACCGGCAGGATCAGCGTGCGCGGGCCGACGAAGGGCGCGAACGAGGCGATCGCGTCGTCCAGGCCGTAGGACTTGCAGCTCAGGAACACCAGGTCGAAGCCGCCGGCGCGGTCGGCGTCGCCGGCCTGCACGGTCTTCACGCCGGGCAGCGTCAGGTCGCCCGCGTGCGGGCTGCGGATCACCAGGCCGTCGCGCGCCAGCGCGCGGGCCCGGCCCTCGCGCACCAGGAAGCTCACATCGCGCCCGGCCGCGGCCAGCCGCCCGCCGAAATAACCGCCGGTCGCGCCCGCGCCCACCACCAGAATCCGCATTACCGTCTCCTTGCATCCATGTGTCGAAAGGTCGGCCGGCCGCGCTCGTGCGAGGCGCGGCCGGGCGCGACGACTGTAGCCGAATTCGACGAAGCCTGCCGGCGGGCGGCACGGCATGGCGAGACATGGATGCGGCAACGGGCAAACCGACAAGCGCGCGACGACACCGCCGCCGCGCGCGGGGGCCAGCGCGTTCAGGCCGCCGTGCCGCCTTGCGGCACCACGGCCACCGAGGCCTCGCTGGTCAGCATCAGGAAGGTGAAGGTCTCGCGCAGGTACAGGCGCACGACCCGGTCGTCATGGCTGGTGTAGCCGATCGAGACGTCCTCGCCGAGATGCAGCTCGTAGTCGCCGCCGCGCGTGGACAGCACGCAGCCGCCGGCGATCGCCGGCGCCCAGATGATCTCGCCGCTGACGATGCGCTTGATATGGTCGAGGATCGGGTAGCCCTGGTCGCGCGCCTCGCTCAGCGCGGTGTAGGCGTGCGAGCCGAGCACCACCGAATACGGGCCGTCGACGCCGGCCAGGCGCAGCGCCTCGAGCGCATCGCTGATCGCGTCCGGGTAGGCGGCGACGTCGCTCGGCAGGCCGAGCTTGCGGTTCGAGGTGCCCTCGCTGATGCCGACGATGCCGGCAGCCGGGTAACCGTCGAAGATCGCGTTGTCCTCGGCGAAGGCGAGCCGCTGCGCGGCCTCCTTCGCCGGCTGCCAGTCGGCGTCGCGCGCGCCGCGCTCGACGCTGTCGATCGCCTCGCGGCTCAGCTCGAACGGCACGGTCAGCTCGACGATGGTGCGCACTTCGCGCAGCCGCGCGTTCACGTGCTCGCGCGGCGCGGCGACCTCGCGCAGGTGGCCGGTGCCCACGGCCGACAGCTCGGAGCCGGCGGGGCCTTCGACGTCGACCACGCGGCGGCCGGCCACCGAGCGCTTGAAGGTGCGCGCCACTTCCTCCTCGATCTGGGTCCAGGCGGACGACGAGATTGGGGCGAGTTCACGATGCAGGTTATTCATGGGATGGGGTTCCTTTCAACGAGCCGATATTGAGCGAGCCGTCGCGACGCGGCGCGGGCGGCGAGGATTCGGGCGAGAGTTCGGGCAAGGCAGCGGCCTCGGCCGGCGCCGCGCGCTCGGCGAGCGCCTCGAGCAGGTCGGCCGACGGCACGAAGAACAGCGAGCCGGTGACCGCGCGGCTGTAGTCGAGCAGGCGGTCGTAGTTGCCGGGCGGGCGGCCGACGAACATGTTCTCGAGCATCTGCTCGATCGGCCGCGGCGAGCGCGCGTAGCCGATGAAATAGGTGCCGAATTCGCCGGCGCCCGGGCGCCCGAACGGCATGTTGTCGCGCAGGATCTTCACTTCCTGGCCGTCCTCGTCGAGCGTGGTCAGCGAGCTGTGCGAGCACGAAGGCTTCACGTCCGCCGCCAGTTCGATGTCGGACAATTTGGTGCGGCCGATGATGCGCTCCTGCGTCTCGACGGCCAGCGCATTCCAGCCGGCCATGTCGTGCAGGTACTTCTGCACGATCACGTAGCTGCCGCCCGCGAAGGCCGCGTCCTCGTCGCCGATCACGGTGAAGTCGACCGCCTCGCGGCCTTCCGGGTTCTCGGTGCCGTCGACGAAGCCGATCATCGCGCGCTGGTCGAAATTGCGGAAGCCGTGCACCTCGTCGACCACCGTGACGGCATCGCCGAGCGCATTGAGCAACTGCGTCGCCAGTTCGAAGCACAGGTCCATCGCCTCGGCGCGGATGTGCAGCAGGATGTCGCCCGGGGTGGCCACCGCCAGGCGCTGGCCGGCGCCGAACTCCCGGAACGGATGCAGGGACGCCGGGCGCGGCGCGCCGAACAGCGCATCCCATGCCTCGGCGCCGAAGCCGCACACGCAGCTGAGATTGCCGGCCGGCACGCGCTTGCCGACCGAGCGCACCAGCGCCGCGATGTCGCCGCACCATGAACGGATCGTATCGGCGTGGGCCTCGCCGGGATTGATCGTCGCCACCAGGAAGATCGCGCTGCGCGTGACCATGCCGTGGACGGCCTGGGAAAGCGGGGGACGTGTCTGCATCGCGGCCTGCCTGTCAGTCATGTCGTGACGGATGGACCGCGGCTGCCGCCGCGCAGGAAGGCGAAGAGGGGATGTGGGTCATGCTGCGTTCTCTTTTTGACAGGCGTATGAAGGACGTTGCCCGCACCGTGCAACGTCGCCGAACCCGCAATCTAGCAGCTTCGGCCGGTCTTTGGAACGCAGCCCGGCAATCGGCTGCGCCGAGGCGAAGCCGATCCTGCCGGGCACGAGCCCGCAGCGAGGCGGGCGCCGCGATGCGCGCCATGCGCCCCGCTCCTGCCCCACTGCGCCCCGATGCTCAGAAGCGGTGCACCACGCCCACCCCGAGCGCCACCTGGCTGCGCGAGGACGAGGGCGTGCCGCTGAAGCCGTCGCCCAGCGAAGGCGTGGCGACGGTCACCTTGCCGTTGCTCGACAGCGTGTCGCCGTTGGCGCGCTGCCAGGACTCGACCGCGTACAGCCCGGTGCGCTTGGACAGGCTGTAGTACTGCGAGAGCGTGAACTGCTGGTACTGCGCGGCATGGCTGATGCCGTTGGACAGCGTGGCGCGCGTGTAGCTGTAGCCGCCGGCGAAGTCCCAGGACGCGGCCGGGTGGTAATGCAGCACCGCGCCGGCCGTGTTGAAGGTGGCCGTGTTGCGGAAGCTCGAACCCGTGCCGGGAATGTACTGCACGTTCGAATAGGATGCCGAAACGTCCCAGGCATCCGAGAAGCGGTAACCGCCCGTCACGGCGAAGCGCTGCTGCGCCTGCGCGCTCTGGTAGCCGTTGTTGATCGCCGAGACCGCCGTTTGCGCGCCGCCGTTCGAGGTGGTGGAGGACGCGCTCCAGGCGCCGCCGCCCGGCGTCGAGTTGTTGACGCGCTGGAAGGCCGCGCCGATCCCGAACGGCCCGTTGCTGTACTGCAGGCCCGCGCTCCAGGTGGAGCCGGCATCGACGCTGCCCGGCACGCCGCCGAACGCATAGGACGCGCCGAAGCTGAAGCCGCCCAGCGTCGGCGACTGGTAGACCAGCGAGTTGTTGGCGCGATAGATGTTGTCGAGCGAATCGATATCGCCCGGATGCGCGCCGAAAAAGCCGGTCAGCCAGGTGGTCGGGCTCCAGGGCGAGAGGATCGTGTAGTAGGCCGTGTACTGGCGGCCCGCCGTCAAGGTGCCGAAACGGTTGTTGGCGAGGCCCACCCAGGATTGGCGCGTGAACATCCCGCCGCTGAACTGCGAAGTGCCGTTGGCGCTGTTCACGCCGGCCTCGAGCGTGAAGATCGCCTTGGTGCCGCCGCCCAGGTCCTCGCTGCCCTTCAGGCCGAAGCGGCTGCCGGCCCACACGCCCGAGGTCATCTTCACCAGCGAGTGGCCGCCCGCGGTCGAGCCCAGCGAGGCGGCGCTGTTCTGCCAGGCGATGCCGTTGTCGACGATCCCGTACAGCGTCACGCTGCTCTGCGCCTGCGCTGCCGCGCAGGCTCCGCCCAGCACGCAGGCGGCGATAATGGTCTTATTCATTTTCAGTAATCCTATTAATTTGAGAAACGAAAGGGTCGCTGCTTCGCCTTCCCCGTGTCAGGCGAGCGTGGTCAGCCAGCGCGCCGCGCGAACGAGCAGCACGTCCGCCGAATCGAAACTCTCGATACCCGCCACCTGGGGCGCATCGCATACCGCGAACACCGGCTTGCCCCATTGCAGCCCGAGCGCGATCTCGGACAGCGTGCCGAGGCCGCCGCCCACCGCCACCAGGCACAGCGAGGCGCGCGCGATCAGCGCGTTACGGGTGATGCCCAGCCCGGTGGGCAGGGCCACGCTCAGGTAGGGGTTCGCGCCTTCCGCGTCGTCCTCGGGCAGCAGGCCGATGGCGATGCCGCCCGCACGATGCGCGCCGCGCGCGGCGGCCTCCATCACGCCGCCCTTGCCGCCGCCGACGATCACCATGCCGGCGCGCGCCAGCGCATGCGCGACCTGCTCGGCCACGCGCAACTGCTCGTCGGTGGCCGCGCGCGGGCCGATCACGCCGACCGGCATCAGGTGCCGGTTCGCGCCTCGCTGGCGCGCGGCGAGATCCGCGAGCGCGCGCTCGACCAGCGACGCGCCTTCAGTGTTGCCTTGGTCTGACAATCCATTCCCCCATTGCAAGAACGCAGGTGCAGAGCGCCGTCAGCAGGATCGACAGCACGGCTGCCTGCGAGAAATCGGTCTGTCCGTCGGACAGCTTCAGGTACATCAGGAGCGGCAGGATGTTGATCTGCGTGCCGGCCAGCGCCACCGCCGTGCCGTAGGTGCCCAGCGCGATCGCCGCCACCAGGCACCAGGCCGCCGCCACCGAGGGCCACAGCTCGCGCCAGGCCACGTCGAGCCAGGCCCGCCACGGCCGCGCGCCGAGCGTGAGCGCGGCATCCAGCGGGCGCCGGTCGAAGTTGGCGAAGGCCGGGTACAACATCAGCGCCACGCGCGGGATCAGGTAATACGCATAGGCGATCGCCAGGCCCGCGCTGGTGTAGATCAGCCCGCCGAGCCGCGCCGGGTCGGCGCCGAGCTTCGCCAGCAGCATGGTGACGAAGCCGGCGCGCCCGAAGCTCAGGATGAAGCCGTAGGCGATCACCAGCCCCGAGAAGGCCAGCGGCACGCCCAGCACGGCCAGCGACAGGCGCCGCCGGGCCGGCGCCTGCCCGGCCAGCGCGATCGCCAGCACCGTGCCGATCGCCGTGGACAGCGTGCCGGTGGCCGCGGCCAGGCCCAGCGAGCGGCCGATCGCGTCGGCCACCAGCGGATCGCCGAACACGGCGGCGAAGGCATGGCCGCCGCCGTCGAAGGCCGCGCCGACCAGGGCCGCCAGCGGCAGCGCGAAGGCGATCGCGAACAGCAGGCCGGCCGGCAGCGCGCCGAAGCGGCGCAGCAGGCCCGCGTCGCGGGCGGCGGGAGTCGAGCGCGGGTTCATCGCGGGCGGCTCGGAGCGTGGCGCAGGATCGCGAGCATCACTGGCCGAGCGTGGCCTGCGACCACAGCTGGTCGACCTGGGCCTTCTTCGCAGCCGCCTTGGCCACGTCGAGCGGATGCACCTGCGGCGCGTTCGGCATCTTCGCGGCGACCTCCGGCGCCAGCGTCACGCCGGGCACGGCGGGCCGCACGTAACCCTGCGCGAACAGCGCCTGGCCCGCGTCGCTCATCACGAAGTTCAGCCACAGCCGGGCCGCCGACGGGTTCGGCGCGTTCTTCACCAGACTCATCGCGTAAGGCGCCGAGACGCTGCCGTCCTGCGGGATCACCACCTCGGCCGCGTCACCCATGCCGTCGCTGTACTTGGCCTTCAGGCCGTCGTTCTCGTAGCCGATCAGGATCGGGATCTCGCCCTTCACGAACTTCGCGTAGGGCGTGGTGCCCTCCACGCGCAGCACGTTGCCGGCGTTCTTGAGCTTGCCGAAGAAGTCGGCGCCCGGCTTCGGATCGTCGACGCTGCCGCCCATCGCGTAGGCGGCCGCGAACACGTCCACCTGGCCCTGGCCGGTCGAGCGCGGATCGAGGTAGACCACCGCGTTCCGGTATTCCGGCTTGAGCAGGTCCGACCAGCGCTTCGGCACCTCCTTCACCAGCTTGCGGTTGACCAGGAAGGCGATGTTCAGCGAGTGGACCGTGAACCAGCGCGCATCGGCATCGCGAAACACCGGCGGCAGCTTGTCGAAGTTGATCGGCTTGAACGGCGCGACCACGTCCTTGGCCTTCGCGTCCAGCGCCGAAGCCGCGAAGTAGTAGGCGGTATCGGCCTGCGGGCGGCGGCGCGACTTGTCGAGCGCCACCACCGTGGCGGCCGAGCCGATGTCGTTGTAGGTGATCTCGACCTTCGGGTAGCGCTTGCGGAATTCGGCGAACAGCGCCTTCCAGTTGGCCCACTCGGGGCCGGTGTCGAACGACACCACCAGGCCTTCGTCGGCGGCCTGCTCGTAGAGCGCGTCCTCGCCGGGGTAGAGCGGCGCGGGCGGGGCCGCGTGCGCGGCGCCGGCGGCGAGCGTGCCGAGCGCGAGGGCCAGCGCGCCGGCGCGCAGGCGTTGGATCAGGGTGGGACCTGCGGACATCGTGGTTCTCCGGGGTGCTGGCCGTGTGCCGCCGAGGCGGGCGAGCGTGGGTTGATCGGTAGTGCGAAGCGGCACCGGTTCATGCCGCGCCGTCGAGTCGAATCGAAACGGCTTCATGTCATGCGCCCGGCGAAGCCGGCAGCACCCGCAGGTGGCGCGGCTCGATCGCGATGCTGTGGCTGGCCACCACGCGCCCCTCGCCGAGCAGCGGCGTGGCCGCGCCATGCGGGAGGAAGTCGTAGCGATGGGTCGAGCCGAAGTAGCGGACCTCGCCGCGCGCGCCGTGGATGCGATTGGCGCAGCCCGGCTCCGGGTCGGCCTGCACGTGCTCGGGACGCAGCAGCAGCTCGACGGCCTCGCCCTCGCGCGCCGCGCCGGTGGGCGCGCACAAGGTGGTGAAGCCGACGTCGACGCGATCGGTGGCGATCACGCGTCCCGGCAGGATCGTCGAATGGCCGATGAAGCGCGCCACGCGCGTCGAGGCCGGCTGCTCGTAGAGCTCGCGCGGCGTGCCCACCTGCAGCACGCGCCCGCCCTCCACGATCGCCACGCGGTCGGCCATGCTGAGTGCCTCGTCCTGGTCGTGGGTGACGAACAGCGTGGTCGCGCCGCAGGCGCGCTGCAAGGTGCGGATCTCGTCGCGCAGTTGATGGCGGATGCCGGCATCGAGCGCGGCCAGCGGCTCGTCGAGCAGCAGCACGCGCGGCTCGATCACCAGCGCGCGAGCCAGCGCGACGCGCTGCTGCTGGCCGCCCGAGAGCTGCGCCGGGCGCCGCCCGGCATGGCTGGCCAGGCCGACGCGGTCGAGCATCGCGAGCGCCTGGCGGCGCCGCTCGGCCGCGCCCAGGCCGCGCATCTTCAGGCCGTAGGCGACGTTGTCGGCCACGTCCAGGTGCGGGAACAGCGCGTATTGCTGGAACACCATGCCGACGCCGCGCTTCCACACCGGCTGCGCGGCCACGTCCTGGCCGCCGATCGCGATGCGGCCGTGATAGCCGGTCAACAGGCCCGCCGTGAGGCGCAGCAGGGTGGACTTGCCCGAGCCGCTCTGGCCGATCACGGCCAGCAGCTCGCCGGGAGCCGCCTTCAGCGAGATCTCCGAGATGCCGTGCGCGGCGCCCGGGTAGGTGTAGCTGACGGTATCGAATTCGAGGCTCATGGTCTTACTTCAGTCGTTGCACGGTGGCGATCGAGGCCAGCGTGGCGGCCACCGCCAGCACCAGCAGCACCACGGTGGCGGCGCAGGCGAAGCCCGAGGCGCCGTAGAAGGCCTGCAGCAGCACCACCGGGTAGTTGCGGTAGCGGAAGCCCGCGATCAGGTTCGAGATCTGGAATTCGCCGATCGACAGCGCCGCCACCATCACCAGCCCGGCGAACAGGCTGTGGCGCAGGTTGGGCAGCACCACGCCGAGGAACTGGCGCGCCGGGGTGGCGCCGAGCGTGGCCGCGCAGGCTTCCAGGGTGGCCAGGTCGAGATGGCGCAGGTCGGCCAGCAGGGTCTGCAGCAGGTAGGGCAGGGTCAGCACCGCGTGCGCGGCGATCATCAGCCACAGCGTGCCGAGCCAGGGCAGCGTGTCGCCGCCGAACACGGCGATATAGCCGAAGCCGAGCGTGAGCGCCGGCACGGCGATCGGCAGCAGCATCACCAGCCGCGCCACTAATCCACGGCCGCTTTGCGCGCGGTGGTGCAGCGCATAGGCGAGCGGCACGCCGAGCAGCGCATTCAGCGCGCAGCAGGCCAGCGCCACCGTGAGGCTGGTGACGAAGGCGCGGCGAAAGCTCCGGTCGGCCGCCAGGTCGGCATACCAATGGCCGGTCAGCCCGCTGGGCAGCAGCGTGTTGGTCCAGCTCTGCCCGGTCGAGCCGATCAGCAGCAGCGCGATCGGCAGCAGCAGGTAGAGCGCGAACAGCACCACCACCGCGCGCACCAGCACGCGGCCGGCCGAGGGCGCGCGATTGCCACGACGAATGGGAACACCAGCGGCCTGGGCCCCGGCGGCGGAGGAAGACATCGGCGAATCCGTGAACGAGCGGGAGGAACGGCGCGAAACCGAGTCGAATCAGGCACTTGGCATCGCGATGACGGCCGCCAGTGTGGGGCGGCGACATGGCATCGTCATGAAAAAAACGTACAAAGTGCGCATCGTCCTTTGCGAATCCGGAACACCACGCGATGAAGCACCTGTATCCGAACATCGCCGAACTGCATGCGTTCGCGAGTTCGGCCAAACATCTGAACTTTTCCTACGCGGCGCGCGAGCTGGGCCTGACGCCGAGCGCGGTGAGCCGGCAGATCGCCAACCTGGAGACGCTGTTCGGCGTGAAGCTGTTCGTGCGGGAGGGGCGCAACCTGTCGCTGACGCGCGCCGGGCAGGTCTATCACGCGCGCGTCACGGGCCCGCTGCGCGAGATCGGCAATGCCTCGCTGGAGCTGCTGAGCGTGCGCGAGGACAGCGACCTGCTGACCATCGCCAGCGTGCCGACCTTCACCACCAAGTGGCTGGTGCCGCGCCTGCCGTCGTTCCTGGCCGCCGCGCCAAACGTGACGCTGAGCTTCCGGCGCCACCTGGCGCACGGCGATCCGTTCCCGTTCGGGCTGGACGCGGCGATCCGCTATGGCGACGGCCGCTGGGAAGGGGTGCGCTGCGATTACCTGGCGGGACGCACCTTCGTGCCGGTCTGCTCGCCCGAATTCGCGGCGAAGCACGCCCTGCGCACGCCGGCCGACCTGGCGGCCGCGCCGCGGCTGGTGCACGAGCAGGCCGAGAGCGTCTGGTTCGAATGGGCGGAGCGCCATCGCGTCACCAGCATGAACGCCTTCTCGGGGCCGCGCTTCGAGCAATACGCGGTGCTGATCCAGGCGGCGCAGGCGGGGCTGGGCCTGGCGCTGGTGCCGGCCTTCCTGATCGGCGCGCCGCTCGAGGCGGGCAGCCTGGTGCAGCCGGTGGCCGCTCCGATCGAGGTGGACAACCAGGGCCACTATCTCTGCTACACGGCCGAGCGCTTCGAGACCAGCGCGGCCTTGCGCCGGCTGCGCGAGTGGATGCTGGGGGAATTCGCCGCGCAGGCGGCGGCAAGCGCCCGGGCCGCTTGAGGACCCGGGGCGCCGGAAGATCGAACGATACCGCGATGAGGTAGCGAACCCGTGGCGAACCCGCGGCGAACTCAGGCCGCGGCGCGCTCCGCTTCCACGCTCGCGACCTCGTCCGGAATCGATTCGGTCTCCTTCAGGAAGGCCTTCAGGTAGCGTCCGTGGATGAAGCGGCACTCGGCGCGCAGCATTCCGTAGAGGATGAAGTCGGTGCCGTCGCCGGCCGCGCCGCGCATCACGCCCTCGCGCACGAAGCCGAGGTTCTCGTCGAGCCTCTGCGCCTCGAGGTTGTCGACGCGCACCAGCCCCGTCACGCGCCGGCAGCCCAGCATCGCGAACGGATAGAGAAACGCGGCGGCCACGAAGGCCGGCGTGATCACGTGCTGCGACACGCCCTCGCCGAGCGCGAAGTGCATCAGCAGGTTGGGGCCGTTGTGCCCCTGGAACACCACGCCCGCCACCAGCTCGCCGTTCTTCGCGAGCCCGATCGAGCGCGCATCGTCGTAGCGATGCTCGCCCGTGCGCGAGGCGACGAAGTGCATGACCTCGTCGTGCTGGTCCAGTACCAGACGGCGCATGCTGCCTCCTATTGGCTGGCCTTGCCTTGAAGCCGCGTCGATCAGGACGGCAGCGGGATGCCGAACTGCTGCAGCGTCGGGTTGACGTTGGAGGCGAAGGCCTTCTGGTTGTTGTGCTTCTTCACCGCTTCGACGATCGCGAAGATGATGCCGGCCACGCCCACCACGGCCGCGCCCACCGCCATCACCGGCGCGGCTGCCGCCATCGCGCCGCCCACCGCGCCGAGCACGCCTTCGCCGGCCGCGGCACCCGCTTCGGCACCCGCCG
>NZ_VWWC01000178.1:0-14366 GCF_011753175.1 Burkholderia sp. Cy-637
CGCTGCTCGACGTGCTGGAGACGCTGCCGGTGGCGATCGACGGCGGCGAGGCGCTGCGCTTCCCGGTGCAGTGGGTGGCGCGCCAGGACGGCAGCTCGGCCGACGATTTCCGCGGCTACATGGGCCGTGTCGAGGCGGGCGAGGTGAAGGTGGGCGACGAGATCGCGGTGCTGCCCTCGGGCCGCACGGCGACCGTGGCCGAGATCGTCGCGCCGGTGCCGGGCGGCACGGCTGCGGTGGAATCCGCCTTCGCGGGGCAGGCCGTCACGATCCGCTTCGCCGAGGACGTCGATGTCTCGCGCGGCGACGTGTTCGTGCCGAACGCGCAGCGCATCGAGCCGGCCAGGAAGCTGGAAGCCGATCTCTGCTGGTTCGACGAAACCCCGTTGTCGCCGCAACGCAAGTATCTGCTCAAGCAGACCACCAACACGGTGTTCACCAGGATCGGCGCGGTCAAGCAGGTGCTGGACGTGCATACGCTGTCGCACGCCAGCGACCGCCAGGACCTGAAGATGAACGACATCGGCCGGGTGGCGCTGACGCTGCAGAAGCCGATCGTCTGCGATACCTACGATGCGCATCCGGGCACGGGCGCGTTCGTGCTGATCGACGAGGCGACCCATCATACGGTCGCCGCCGGGATGATTCGCGCCTACTCGGCGTGAGTTGACGGCGCCGCCGCGCTCGCGGCGATATCCATCGCTTCATCTTGCTTTTCCAGGAGAACGATCATGGACGATTTGTATTTCGTCGTGCGAAACACTGAAGGGCATTATTCGGTATGGTTCGACGGCAGGAACCTGCCAGCGGGTTGGGAGGCGGTGGGCGAGCCCGCCAGCAAGCAGGCCTGCCTGCAGCGGATCGAGCAGCTTTGGACGGAGGCGGCGGCCGCCAGCGGCCGAGAACATCCCGGCCAGGATTCGGGCGTGGAGGCCGACCCTGCCGTGCAAGCAGGTCGTTATCCGGTGAGTGCCCCGAGCACCAGTTGCGAGCAGAGCGCAACCAGGCGTTCCGTCGCTGCCGAGTTGCCGGTTGCGCGATAGGCGATCGCGACATCGGGGATGGTTGCGTGTTCATCCAGCGAGAGGCACGCCACCCGGGTGACAGATTTCGGCATCGGCGCGATACCCGCCCGTCGATTCGATCACGTGTCGTGTTTGGACAGGCAGGGCGCTCCTCACCTCGACGCAGCGCCTTTCGCACCGCGCGCCGACTGCCCATCGAACGACGCCACGATCGACTCGCGCAACACCTCGACGGCCTGCCGGAGATTCCCCAGATAGCGTGGATGGACCAGCCAGAGGTCGATTGCGAGGGCAAAATCGCTGACTTCCACCACGCTCAGCTTGCGGTGCCATTTGCTGGCCTGCAGCACGTCGATCGGCACCAGGCCGAGGCCTAGGCCGCTGGCCACCAGTCGCAGTTGCATGTCGGTGCCGTAGGTATCGATGCTCAGCCTGACGGCTTGTCCCTTGTCCGTCATGGCGCGTTCCAGCGCCGCGCGATAGCCGCAACCATCAGGATTGAGGATCCATCCATGGGCGGCCAGCGCATGCATGTCGGTCCTGCGCGCGACCAGCGGCTGGTCCGCGCTCTGCACGACTTTCACGTCGAAGCGGGCGACCCGGTTGCCCGCCAGGCCGGCCGGCAACGCCGCTCCCGAGGGCAGTATCAGCATCGCGATATCGAGCGATCCGTCGTCCACCCGCTCCTGCAGTCTGGGGCTGCTGTCGGTGAGCAACTGCACCTCGAGTTCGGGAAATCGGCGCTTCATGCCAGTCACCGCATCGAACAGCACGATGTCCGTGACGGCCTGGGGCAGGCCGAAGCGCAAGGTCCCCGACGGCGGCGAATCCTCGTGGGCGATGTCCTGCAACTGCTCAAGCGCGCGCAAGACCGGCACCGCCTGTTCGTAGACGCGCTTGGCCAGTGCCGTCGGTAGCGGCGGCTTGGCATTGCGATCGAACAGCACGCCGCCCATCAATTCCTCGAGACGCTGGATGCGCTTGGAGATCGTCGATTGCGACACGCACAGGAGGTCGGCGGCGCGGGTCAGGGAGGCCGCGTCGACGACCGTGACGAAGGACTTCAGCTCATCGATCATTATTCCGTACCGTCATGTTTTCCATGAATATCATTCGCTTGAGGAAACGCAAGCGCCAGCCTACGCTTATGCATCGTTTTGCGCCAGTGCCCTGTTTGCCGGGCGCGATGACCTCACGAGGCTTGCCGCCTCACACCAGGAGAATGAAATGCCCCTCGTCCGTATCGATCTGTCGAAGTCCGCATCGCCCGAAGTCGTCGCCGCCGTGAGCGAGACGGTGTATGAGGCGATGGTCAATATCGCCAACGTGCCGGAGCACGACAAGTTCCAGATCATTTCGCGCCACGCGCCGGACGAGCTCGTTTATCCGGCCGAAGGTTATCTCGGCGTGGATTACACCCCGGGCATCGTTTTCATCCAGGTGACCTGGAATGCCGGGCGCACCGTCGAGGTCAAGAAGGCGTTTTATCGTGCCATCGCGGATGGCATCCACGCCAAGGTCGGCGTGCGCAAGGAGGACGTCTGGATCAGCCTGGTCGATGTCGCGCGCGAGGACTGGTCGTTCGGCAATGGCGAGATGCAATACGCGCCGAAGGCGTGATGGCGTGCCGGGGCGAGCCCGGCACGAGGCCTGGCGATACCCGGGCCCGTCAGCCCGGGATCGAGGCTGGATCGCCGGAGGCGGCGACCTGCATGCCGTCTCCGGCGATCGATACTTGTCTCAAGCCCCGGCGTTGGCGACGAGAACCAGCTTCTGGTTGACGAACTCCTTGATGCCGAGCTCGGACAGCTCGCGGCCGTAGCCTGAGCGCTTCACGCCGCCGAAGGGCAGCTCGGGGGCGGTGCTGGCGAAGCTGTTGATCCAGACCGCACCGGTCTCGATGCGCGAGGCCAGCGACTTGGCGCGTTCGATGTTCCGCGAGAACACCGCGCCCGCCAGGCCGTAGCGCGAGTCGTTGGCCAGTTCGACCGCCTCGTCGTCGTTCTTCACGACATACACCTGGGCGACCGGGCCGAAGAACTCCTCGAAGTAGGCCGGGTTGTCGCGAGCGACATGGGTCAGGATGGTCGGCTCGAAGAAGTTGCCCTTGCCTTCGAGTGCCTTGCCGCCCAGGTGCAGCGTGGCGCCATGCGCCAGCGCGCGCTCGACCTGCCGCGATAGTCCCTTTACGGCCTCGGCGGACGACAGCGGTCCCAGCCTGGTGCTTTCGTCGAGCGGATCTCCGATCTTCACGGCCGCCATCGCCGCGGTGAACTTCTCGAGGAACTGGTCGGCGATGTTCTCGTGCAGCACGAAGCGCTTGGCGCAGATGCATTCCTGGCCCGAGATGTGGAGGCGCGAGAAGACGCCGATCTCGACGGCTTTTTCCAGGTCCGCGTCGTCGAGCACGACGAACACGTCGTTGCCGCCCATCTCCAGCGTCGACTTCTTCAGGTACTTGCCGGCCTGGGCCGCGATGGCGCTGCCGGCGCCTTCCGAGCCCGTCATCGCGGCGCCCTGGATGCGATCGTCCGCGATGATGTCGGCAACCTGGCCGGCGGTAATGAAGAGGTTCTTCCAGGCGCCTTCCGGCGCGCCGGCTTCGTTGACCAAGGCCTCGAACACGCTCGCGCAGCGCGGCACGATGCTGGCGTGCTTGGCGAGCACCGGGTTGCCGGCCGCGATGGCCGGCGCGAATACGCGCATCAGCTGGTAGTAGGGGAAATTCCAGGGCTCGACCGCGAGCAGGACACCGATGGGATGATGCTCGACCCAGGCATCGCCGAGCCGCGAGTCGATCTTCACCGGTGCCAGGAACCGCTCGGCGTTGCGCGCATAGAAACGCGCGATCTCGGCGATGATCCACACCTCGTCGCGCGCGTCGCCGATCAGCTTGCCCATTTCCATCGTCGCGATGCGGGCCAGTTCCTCCTTGCGCGCGTCGATCAGGTCGGCGAGGCGTTCCAGTACCTGCAGGCGCGGCTCGATGGGGCCTTTCGACCATGCCGACTTGTACAGTCGATGCGCCGCGCTCAGCGCGGCCTCGATGTCGGCGTCGGTGTGGTTCGGATAGGTCTCGACCAGTTCGTTGGTGGTGGGGTTGATGGTTTGATAAGGCATGGAAAGCTCCATTCGTTCTTGGGTAAATAAAACGCACTGCTAATAAAAAAGGGTTGAGCCGTTGATCGACAGGAGCGGGTCGCTACCTGGAAGCGGCCAGCGAGACGCTGTCGGCTGTGCTCGATCGCGGCCGAAGAAGGTGGCGCGTGATCGATGCCGCATTCTCGAAAGGCAGGCGGCTACGTGAGATCTTCGCCATGATGCTGGCGCCCAGCCATGTTTGATAAAGCGTCAGGGCGACGTCCGGCGGCGCCTCGCGCACGTCCAGCGAGCCTTCGGCGATGCCCAGGCGAATCGCCTCGGCGAGGCGCTCGACGAGCCTGTCCGTGCCGCGCTCGAGCGCCAGTCTCGTGGATTCGGAGATGTCGGCAAGCTCGGCGCCGAGCTTGACCACCAGGCATTTCATGCCGGCATCCGGCTCCATCTGGCGATCGGCCCAGCCTTGCCAGTAACGCACCAGCCGATCGCCCATGCCGGGGTCGCCTGCCGTCAGCAGGCAGCCCATGTCGGCCAGCGAGGCTTCGAAGTACGCATCGAGCAGTGCCTCGCCAAACGCGTCCTTCGAGGCGAAATAGTGGTAGAACGAGCCTTTCGGCACCGAGGCGGCATGCAGTACCTCGTTGAGGCCGACCGCGGAAAACCCCTTGCTCGCCATCAATCCCTGGGCCGCGTCGAGGATCCGCTGCCGGGTTTCGCCGGTTCGACACATCTTGTTCGTCATCGCCGAGGTTTCCTGAATAGACCAGTCGCTTGCGTCGTCAGGCAAATCTTGGCTCGGAGCTCAGGCGGGCAGCAATGTCATATCTGCAATGATTCGAGACAGCGCGTGTCGCTCCGCGCATGGGCGATGCGTGGGCCGCGACGGCAGGCAGCGGGCCGACACCCGGATGTGCGATCATCCCTTGCCTGGGCGAGCCCGGCCGGTCTGGCTCGCCCAGGCCGGCCGGATCTCGCCGATCAATCGCAGGAACACCCTTGGAGGCCCCGTGCTTGTCCACAGCCCGCTTCGAGTCGGAAGCCTCGCCATCGCGGTCCTGGTCGCGAGCCTGCCGTTCGCCCGACCGGCGGCGGCGAAGCTCCCGCCCTTGTCCCTGGACGTGTACCAGCGAACCCCGTCGGGCGAGCAGGGCAAGCTGTTGCACCATTTTTCCGCGGAAGAACTGGGTGCGATGCCGCAATACACGATCATCACCTCCACGCCGTGGACGGCGAGATCGACATTCGTGGGCGTGCGGGTGGAGGATATTCTGAAGAAGGTGGGGGTCGCGAGCGGCACCTTCAGGCTGGCGGCTTACGACGGCTTCATTTCTCAAACCATCTACGTATCGGACGTCATGAAATATCATCCGATCTTCGCGACGTCGATGAATGGCGAGCAACTCCAGATCAGGAACTTCGGCCCGATCTTCACGATATTCCCGCGCGATCTGCACCCCGACGTGTTCAACAACTACCGGTTCGAGGCGAGTTTTGCCCGGCAGATCAAGGCACTGGAGGTCGACTGAGATGGATGCACAGAGTGCTCGGCCGCCGGGATCCACGCCGTGCAAGATCTGCGGCGCTCGCGCGGCATGGTTCGGGACGGCGAACTTCAACAAGAATTGCGAGGAGCGGCGAGGCTTGATCCTGCCTCCCCATGCCGAATTCGTGACGTATTTCAAGTGTGAAAACTGCGCGACGATCTTCACGACGGATTTCGACCACTGGAGCCGTGAGGATTTCGCCCGGAACATCTACAACGAGGAATACGCGCTCATCGATGTCGACGTGCTCGATACGCGACCTAGGCAGAATGCCAGGCTCATTGCCGACCTGGTGACCGACCGGGAGGTATCGATCCTGGACTATGGCGGCCATGCGGGCCATCTGAGCTGGATGCTCGCGCAGAAGGGTTTCTGCGCCGACAGTTGGGATCCTTTTTCGAATCCCGTGGCGGTACGCAATGGCTACGATCTCATCGCCTCCTTCGAGGTGCTCGAGCACAGCACCGATCCGATCGGCACCGTGTCCGACATGGCGAGCAAGCTGGAGGACGGTGGCGCGATCCTGTTTTCGACCTACGCGCTGGATTTCGAGCCCGATGCCTCGATCGATCACTGGTACATCTCGCCTCGCAACGGGCACGTGACCATTCATTCACGCCAGGGCCTGCGGATCCTGTTCGCGAAATTCGACATGCGAATCCATCACTATTCCCGAGGTCTTCACCTGGCCGTCCGCGAAGGCCGGGCCGTCCCGCCGTGGCTCACGCGCGAGCCGGTCGCCTGGATCGCGGTGCCGGGCGAGGTCCTGCACGCGCCGGATCGATCGTGACGAAGAACCTGTTCCAGACCCGGCGCTCCGGCCTGAGGTCGATCGGGATCCACGGCTCGCCGAGGTTCGCGATCCTGTCGATCGCCGCGATCATCATCGTCTCGGTCGTTTTCTGGACCTACTCGGCGCTGTCCTGGTTGAATCCGAGAGGCGTCTACGCGCTGACCGGGCCGCAGGAGAACTATTACTGGGGGCCGGCCCAGTTCGAAATAAAACTGGAGGAGTTCAAGGGCGACCTGGTCCAGTATGCTTTCGCCGGGACCGTCGATTTCGATGCCCTGGAACTGTCCTACAACATCCTGCTGTCGAAGTATTTCATCCTGGCGGTGACGGGAGATGCCACCCGCTCGGCCATGGCCGTGCCCGAATATCGAGCCGCCCTGGCCGACCTGCGCCCGCCGCTGTACAGCCTCTCGCCGTTCTTCGAGCGCCAGCGCATATCCCGGCAGGACGCGGTCGCGATCCTGGCGACCCTCAATGCGATGGCGCCCGACGTCAGCCGCCTGGTGCACAGCATCGGCGATGCGGAAATCCTGCGGCGCCAGTTGGCGATCGACGATTTCAAGAGCAAGCAGTTCTTCTTCCTGAAGCTCAGCACCGGCCTGGTGGCCATCATCCTGGTCGGATTCGTCGGGCTGCTCTGGCTGCTGCGGCAGTTGCGGGCGAATATCCGGCGCGAAAGCGAGCTGCGCGAAGTCAAGGCTGCCTTCCTGGGGATGGTCGGGCATGAACTGCGTTCGCCCTTGCAGGTGGTGACCTCGGTGATCGACAACCTGATGCACGAGGAACTCACGCGCTCGGCGATGAAGGGCGTGTTCGCGCTGGAGCGGGCCGCGCAGGCCATCGATATCCAGCTGAGGGATATCACCGACTTCGCGCTGTTGGGAACCAGCCGCCTGAAGATCGTCAAGGGCTGGTTCCGGATGTCGGAAGTGCTCGGGGTGACGCTGGAATCGCAGCGCGAGTTGTCGATGAAGAAGGGCATCGCAATCGAGGTGAAATTCAGCGAGCATTTCCCATTGATTTTCTCCGACGAGAATCGGGTGCAGCAGATCGTCACGAACCTGGTATCCAACGCCATCAAATATTCCGAAGCCGGCCCGGTGCGGGTTTCCATCACGGCTATCCCGCGCGGCAGCCGCTCCGGTGGCGAGGCTCGCTACGATCTCGTGATCCAGGTCCGGGATCAGGGCGTGGGGATCAGCCAGTCGGACCAGGCGCAGATATTCAAGCCGTTCGTGCGCCTGGCCGACGGGCGGGCGAACCAGGTGCCGGGGATCGGGATGGGCCTGGCGATCGTGGGCGAGATCGTCGGTCTGCTCGATGGCAGGATCGCCATCGACAGCCGGCCCGGGGCGGGTTCGGAATTCACCGTGTCGCTTCCCTGCGAGGGGCGGCCGGATCGCGAGCCGTCCCTGGAGCAGCGGCGCCCGGGCAAGCCGAGCCATTCGATGGATATCGCGTGGCTGCGCCGCGTGCTGGTGGTGGACGACAATCCCGAGATCGTGGAAACGCTGGTCTCGGTGTTCGAATCATATGGGGTGGATGTCGATGGCGTCAGCTCGGCGCAGGACGCGCAACGGCAACTGGCAGCGAAGCGTTATCAGGTCGTCGTGTGCGACATCCAGATGCCGGAGATGAGCGGCTTCGAATTGCTCGAGCACACGCGCCGCATCGGGCTGATCGACAACGACACCATCGTCGTCGCGCTGAGCGCCTACAGCCCCCTGCTGTTCGACAAGGGGGACAAGGGCATGTTCGACGTGTTCCTGAGCAAGCCCCTGCGCGCCAGCGACCTGTTCTCCTCGCTGTCGAAAGCGGCCAGGGCCAAGGGCCTGCATTGACCCGGGCGCGTCGCGCGTGCGGCTGGCGCGCCTAGTCGCGCCGCTGGTTCAGCCGGCGATTGAGGTCGGCGACCAGCCAGGGAAGGCGCAGCGGTTTCTCGAGTGCCGAGATGTCGTATTTCTGGATGATTTCCGCCATCTCGACCTCGCTGGCCTCGCCGGTGGCGATCTTGCCCGTCAGCAGGTAGACGAGCGGGGCAGGGGCGCCGGAAATGATTTCCTCGATCGGGTAGCGTGCGGTGATGCCGTCGAGCAGCCAGTCGATGATGATGGCGTCGAAGCTCGCCGATTTCAGCTCGGCCAGGAAGCTGCGATAGCTCGTGTAGCCCTTCGCGATGAAACCGGTCCGGTTCAGGTAGCTGCAGATCTGTTCGGTGATGGCGGGATCGTCATCCACCACGGCAACCGCCGGATCGCTGATTTCCCGAACCTGGATCGAGATCCGGTAGACCTCGAATTTCTCACCCGGCGGCGCCGCGTCGCGCGGGAACACATGCCATCGGTCGCCGCTCATGATCGCGACGAACTCCGGGCTTCGGTTCGCCGAGAGCCTGCCGCCGATCTCGGCCTGGCATTCATAGTCCCTGCCGCCGATCGTCAGGGATGCCCTGGCCACGCCATCGGGCGATTCGGCTTCGCTGCCCTGCGAGGCGTCGTCGGCCACCAACTGGGCCGCCGATTCTCCATATTCGGCGGCTACCGCGCGAAGCTGGAGGATCGTCCAGGGATTCTCGCCCTTGATCTTGCGAAGTGCCTGAGAGTAGCTGAGCCCCAGAATTCTTTGTATTTCGGTGGCGTACTGACGCTTCGCGACACCTTGCGATTCCAGTAGCTGCCTGACGCGCTGCGCGATGGAACCTGCGTCGTCGGGCCCGTCTTGATTCTCCAGCATTGACTCTCCAGGGATGGGTGGCTGAGCGATCTTCCCACAAGGTGCCGTTCCTGTCTCTCATCTTGCATGCCGTGCTCGAATTATCCGAATAAGAGCGCACGTCAAGCTTTTTTGATATCAAAGTGCGCTTGACATGCGCTTTTACTCCGGAGAACAATGTGCGCCATGCGCGTTTCTCAAAAAGCGATGCTCGCTCCGATTTCCGGCTCGTGGCGTGAGGACGTTCGACAGCAATCCACGGCCCGCTTCGAGGCCTTCCGAGGAAACACCACGATGTCATCATGCAACGAGAGCGCGGGAGACCAATCGTGCTGCGGGTCGTCGGTGATACCCATGCCGCGCGAGCCGCACGAGCCTGCCGGGGTGTCGGCGATCGACCTGGCCGGCGTTGGCCGCATCGGCGCGGCCATCGCGAGCGCCCTGCAACGTCGCATGGATTCGCGCGGCCTGGAACGGCTGGAGCGCGAGGGGGCGGGATGGTGGCAGCGGGCGGCGCGCGAGCTGCCCGCGGGGGAGGGAGCAGGCGATCGTGCCGGCGCCGATCTGCGCTTCCTGTTCATCTCGGCAACCGAGCCCGGTGCCCTCGAACTGGCAGAGCGCGCGAGCGCTGCCGCGCGGGCCGGCGGTGCCCGCGTGGTGGCCATCGTGATGTATCCACCGCTGCCCGATCGGGCAGCGGTACAGCAGGCCACCGCGAAGCTGGCCGCCGAGGTCGACGCCATCGTCGTGATGCCCGACTATCCTCACCTGACGCTGCTCGACTGCATCGTGCGCGCCTATCGCGCTGCGGTCGGCGAGCGGCCGACGCGCGCGAGCGCCTCGGCCATGCCGGCCGGCAGCGAATTCCTGGACTTGCGCTCGGCATTCCACGGCGCGGGACGCGCCTCGCTGGGCAGCGGGCTGGCATCGGGCCCGGAGCGCATCCTCGATGCGGCGACGGACGCGGTGGACGAGCTCGGCGACATCGCGCTTCACGCGGCATCGGGCATCCTGGTGATCGTCGCCGGCGCCGAGACGCTGCGGCTCGCCGAGGTCGCCTCCGCGCTGTACCAGGTGCATGCCCGCACCCGCGGCGACGCGCAGGCGGTGCTGGCCGCGCACTATGACGAGCGCATGGGCCATGCCGTGCGCGTGATCGTGGTCGCCGCAAGCTAGCCGGGCTGCCCGATGCGCCCGGCGATGAAGGCGAGGAAGCTGCGGATCTTGGGCGCGGTATGGCGGCTCGGCGAGCAGAACGCCCAGGCATCGCCGTAGTAGTTGGTCTTGAACAGCCAATCCGGCAGGACCTGCTCGACGCGGCCGTCCTCGAGCGCGGCGGCGGCCACGAAGCGCGGCACGCCGCCGATGCCGAGATCGGCCAGCACCGCCTCCAGCCGCACGCCGGAATGATTGGCGACGTACCGGCCGCGCACGTCGACCGCCACCGTGCCTCCCCCTCGCTCGAAGCGCCAGCGCGTGTCGACCGGGTCCTCGCTGAGCGTGATGCAGCCGTGCGCGGCCAGCTCGCGCGGATGCGCGGGCCGGCCGTGCCGCGCCAGGTAGGCCGGCGTCGCGCATACCACGTGCTCGATGCGCATCAGCTTCCTGCCGACCAGGCCCGGCGGCGGATCGTCGGTGATCCGAAACACGATGTCGACCTGGTCGTCGACCGGATCGAGCTGGCGGTCGTCGAGCTTCAGCACCACGTCGACGGCGGGATGCGCCGCCAGGAAATCGGGAATGTTGGGGTGGATCAGGAAGCGGCCCAGCGCGCGCGGCGCGCTGATCCGGATCGTGCCGGCCGGCTCGGCCGAGCGGCGTTCGGCCAGCGACATCACCGCCTTCGCGGCGGCCACCAGCTCGCCGGCATGGCGCAACACCTCCAGGCCCTCGTCGCTGAGCCGCAGCTTGCGCGTGCTGCGCAGGATCAGCCGCGTGCCGAGCGCACGCTCCAGCCGCGCGATCGAGCGGCTCACCGCCGAGGGCGTCGAGCCGAGCCGGCGCGCGGCCTCGGAGAAGCTGCCGGCTTCCGCGACCTTGACGAAGGTCGCCATCTCGTCCATCAGCGGCGGAATCTGATTTGTGCTCACGGGGAACAGGTCCTTGCTCGGTCGCGCGTATTATCGGCCGGCGCCCGGCTGCGTACAATCGGCGCACCCGATTCACTGCGGATTCTCTGCCGATTCCCTGCCGACTTCCCTCGATGAACAAACCGATCCTGATCGTCATCACCGGCGAGACCTTCGCCTCGATTAGCGCGGCCCACGGCGATTTCGTCGACTGGATCGAGGCGGGCCTCGCCGCGAGCCCGCTGCCCGGCCTCGCGATCGAGCGCTTCGACGCGCGCGGCGAGGCTGCCTTGCCGGATGCGGACGACTACGCCGGCATCGTGCTGACCGGCTCGCATGCGATGGTGACGGCGCGGGAGCCCTGGAGCGAACGGCTCGGGCATTGGCTGGCCGATTGCGCGGCGCGGGGCGTCACGCCGATGCTGGGGATCTGCTACGGGCATCAGCTGCTGGCCCAGGCGCTCGGCGGCGAGGTGGGCGATCGCCGCGACCGGCGCTTCGAGATCGGCACGGTGTCGATCGGGCAGCGCGCCGAGGCGGCGGGTGATCCGCTGTTCGCGGCGCTGCCCGCGCGCTTCGACGCGCAGGTGGTGCATTACCAGTCCGTGCATCGGCTGCCGCCGGGCGCGCGCCTGCTGGCCGCCAGCGACACCGATCCCTGCCAGGCGTTCCGCCATGGGCAGGCCTGCTGGGGCGTGCAGTTCCACCCTGAATTCCCGCTGCCGGCGATCGAGCAGTACCTCGCGATCCTGCGCGCGCAGCCGGGCGCGCACGGCGCCGATGCCTTGCCGCCGCAAGTGCGCCTGGCATCCACGCCCGAGGCATTCGCCTTGCTCGCGCGCTTCGCGCGTTTGTGCCTGCCGGCCTGAACGCGCCGGGCGCCGGGGCTCGGCGCTACCGCTTCACGCTTCCCGCGCCGCGCATTCCACCGTCACCTCCTCGTGCTGCGCGAAACGCGCGAGCAGGGCCGGGTCGGCCTGCGCGTCGGTGAGCAGGGTCCAGCGGCGCGCCAGCGGCGTCCAGTGCTGCTGGCTGGCGCGCTCGAGCTTGTTCGAGGTCACCAGCACCAGCACCTGGGCCGCCTGCGCGGCGATGCATTCCTTCAGGAAGGCCTGCTCGGCCGAGGCCTCGCACAGGCCGCGGCCGGCCACCACGCCGTCGGCGCCGAGGAAGGCCTTGTCGAAGCTCACGCGCGACAGCGCCAACTGCGCGATCGGTCCGAGCGTGCTCATGCTCGAGGGCCGCACGTCGCCGCCGATCAGGGTCACGCGCAGTTCCGCCGCGGCCAGCGTGGCCAGCGCCAGCAGGTTGTTGGTCACCACGTGGATGTCGCGGCGCCCGGCCAGGCAGCGCGCCAGCGCCGCGGTGGTGGTGCCGCCGTCGAGGAAGATCGTGTCGCCGTCCTGCACGTGCCGCGCGGCCGCGCGCGCGATCGCCGCCTTCTGCTCGCGAAAGCTCTCGCGCCGTGTGTCGAGCGATTCCTCGGGCTCGTGCGCGCCCACCGAGGCGGCGCCGCCGTAGGTGCGCAGGATGCGGCCTTCGTCGGCCAGCGCGCGCAGGTCCCGGCGCACGGTGGCCTCGGACATGCCGAAATGCTCGCAGAGCGCGGCCACGTCGTTCATGCCGGACAGCACGGCCTTGAGCATCGCCTCGCGGCGTTTCTCGACTTTCATGAAGCTCCTGTGTGGTGTGGCGATGGCGAGCGCCAGTGTAGCGGAGCCGCCGCCGGCGCCGTTTGCCCGGCGGGGCCGGACCGGCACGCGCGCCGCTTGATCGATGTGCGCACTCTGGCGCTGTTTTTTGATCGATTCGATCAGGGTATTCCCGTGTGAACCCGAGATTGCGACAAATTGAGGCAGCCGTTACACTCCGATCTGATCGAATCGATCAAATTATGATCGATTCAAACAAAACTGCCAGCGGAGACAGGGATGGCCCAGATTCACATCAAGCGCGCCGTGGAGCGCGTGCCCGGCGGGATGATGATCGTCCCCTTGCTGATCGGCTCGCTGATCGCCACCTTCCTGCCGGACATGCCGAAGTTCTTCGGCTCGTTCACCAACGCGCTGTTCACCGGCTCGCTGCCGATTCTCGCGGTGTTCTACGTCTGCATGGGCGCGAGCATCGACGTGAAGGCCACGCCCTACCTGCTGCGCAAGGGCGGCGCGCTGTTCGTCACCAAGGTCGGCACCGCGATCGTGGCGGGCGTGGTGCTGGGCCACTTCCTCGGCGAGCAGCCGGTCTCGTCGGGCCTGTTCGCGGGCATTTCCACGCTGGCCGTGGTGGCCGCCATGAACGACACCAACGGCGGCCTCTACATGGCCCTGATGGGCCAGTACGGCCGCTCGGAGGACGTCGGCGCCTACACCATCATGTCGCTCGAGTCGGGCCCGTTCCTGACCATGGTGACGCTGGGCGTGGCCGGCCTCTCGGCGTTTCCCTGGCCGACCCTGGTGGGCAGCATCCTGCCGCTGGCGATCGGCATGCTGCTCGGCAACCTCGATCGCGAGATGCGCGCCTTCCTCGGCCGCGCGGTGCCGGTGATGATCCCGTTCTTCGCCCTGGCGCTGGGCGCCGGCCTCGACCTGCACAAGGTCTGGCAGGCCGGCCTGCTGGGCATCGTGCTGGGCGTGGCGGTGGTGATCGTGACGGGCGTGCCGCTGTTTTTCGCCGACCGGCTCACCGGCGGCACCGGCGTGGCCGGCGTGGCGGCGGCCAATACCGCGGGCAACGCGGCGGCGGTGCCGGCGCTGATCGCCGCGGCCAACCCGGTGTACACCGAGGCGGCCAGGACCGCCACGCTGTTGGTGGCGGCCTGCGTGGTGGTGACCGCGATCGTCTCGCCGATCCTGACCGCCTCGGTGGCCAAACGCGTGGGCGGCAAGTCCGGCGCGGCGAGCCAGGATGGCGGCGAGGCCGGCGAGGGCGCGCGATGAGGGCCTCGGGACTGCTGATCGTGGCCGACGACTTGTCGGGCGCGGCCGATTGCGCGATCGCCTTCGCGGCGGCGGGGCGGCGCACCGTGGTCTCGCTCGACGCGAGCGCGCCGGCGCGGCCGGCGGCGGTGCTCGCGATCGACACCGATACGCGCCGGCTGGCCCCGGCCGAGGCGGCGCGGCGCGCG
>NZ_VWWC01000179.1:0-13871 GCF_011753175.1 Burkholderia sp. Cy-637
TGGGCGCGGCCGGCCGCGACGCGGAATCGCTCGGCCATTACGCCGAGGCGCTGCGCGCCGCGCCCGATGACCTGGTCACCCTGGTGCGCCAGGGCAACGCGCTGCTGGCGCTGCGCCGCCATGCCGAGGCGCTGGCCGCCTTCGATCGCGTGCTCGCGCTCGCCCCGCTCACGCTCGACGCGCTCTGCAATCGCGGCGCCGCGTTGCGCGCGCTGGGCCGGCCGGCCGACGCGCTCGACAGCTACGAGCGCGCGCTGATGGTCGCGCCGCGTTCGTTCGAGTCGCTGTTCAACCGCGGCCTGGTGCTGCGCGATCTCGGCCGCCACGCCGATGCGCTGCTCTCCTTCGAGCGCGCCGCCGAGATCCAGCCGGGCATCGCCGCGATCCAGGCGATGCGCGGGCGCGGCCTGCTCGACCTGGGGCGGCCCGGCGAGGCGCTCGACGCCCTCAACGAGGTGATCGCCGGCGATCCCGGCCATCTCGACGCGCTTGGCGACAGCGCCGCGGCGCTGGAACAGCTCGGGCGCCTGGACGAGGCCATGGCGCGTTGCGAGCGCGTGCTGGCCGCGCAGCCGGGCCATCACGCCGCGCTGGCCTGCCGCGCCAACCTGCTGCTGCGCGCCGGGCGCGCCGACGAGGCGCTGGCCGGCTACGACGCGATCCTCGCGCGCGAGCCGCGTTCGCCGGCGGTGCTCTGCAATCGCGGCAACGCGCTGCGACTGCTGGCGCGCCATGAGGAAGCGCTGGAAAGTTACGATCGCGCGCTGGCGCTCGATCCTTCATTGGCCGCCGCCGCCGAGGCGCGCCGGCAATTGATGGCGGACCGGGCGCGATGAATATCGGCGCGCAAACGTTCAATGCGACTCGATATTGCAATTGGATTCCGCCGGCGCAGATTTTCAGGCGACCCGGCGGAAATTCGAATTATCCATCCATAGGCCGCATTCGAATGACCGGCAATCCGATTAATCGCCGACTTAATACCTTACCGCGCCGCACCAATAAAAAAACCCGCCCGATCGGATCGGGCGGGTTTCAATCGCTCGTCATGCGCGGCGAGTCGCGCCGCGCATGCAACCGGCACGCCTCATGCGGCCCGTTCGTTTTCCTGCAGCAGCCACTGCACCGCGACTTCCTGGTCCTCGACGCGATGGACCGTCTCGCCCTGCACGTAGGTATAGGACGCCTTGCCGGCGCGGCCCCACACGCTGTCGAGCTGGATCAGCAGCTCGGTGACGTGCGGCGCGCCCAGCAGCGGCGGAATCGCCGTGCCCTGCAGTGCATAGACCTGCTTGGCACCGCCGACGCCCAGCGAATGCACGGAGCCGTGGAAGGCCGATTGGTTGTGCAGCGGCGGGTTGGTGGCCTGGCTCAGCACGCCGTGGCCCGTCACCTGGCTGGTGCCCTGCGGCACGGTGAGGATGGCCTTGAGCAGCAGCCCACCGGGCAGGCCCAGCTTGCCGATCGTGAAATTGCCGGTGTGATTGAAAGGATGAAGTTCTGCCATGATGGTCCCCGTAGGTGGTTGAATGGCGATTTTCGTTTTACCGCGTCATCCCCGAATTAATCGAGGACAATAGAAAATTAGCATGCGGGTTTTCACATCACCACTGACAGATTTACGAGGTTGAATCGTTAAAATCAAAAAATTATCGAATACATAGGCGACGATTTGATTATCAAGATAATAGGAAGGTATTTAATCGAGTCATTAATGGAGTCCGACTCGATCAGTTTTTTCCCAAATCCAGGGATTTGAATCGGAGCCAATGCAATCGGCCCGGCGCCTCCCGCCAGGGAAGCACCGGGCCGATCGTTTCCCGCCGCCGGGGCCTTGCGTCAGGCGAACTGCCGCTCCACGCGCGCCAGGCGCTCATCGTGCCGCATCGCCGCCTCGGCCGGCCGCATCACCGCGTCCGACACCTCGAACACCGACACCGCCGCCTTCAACTGCTCGGTCTGCTGGTGCAGCGAGGAGGCCGCCGCGGCCGCCTCCTCCACCAGGGCGGCGTTCTGCTGGGTCATCTCGTCCATCTGCGCGACGGCCATGTTGACCTGCTCGATCCCGGCGCTCTGCTCGCGCGAGGAGGCGCTGATCTCCTCCATGGTCTGCGCCACGCGCGAAATGGTGGTCGAGACCTTGCCCATCGCCTCGCCGGCGTTCTCGACCAGCTCCGCGCCGCCGCGGATCAGCTCCACCGATTCGTTGATCAGCGCCTTGATCTCCTTGGCCGATTGCGCGCTGCGCTGCGCCAGGCCGCGCACCTCGCCCGCCACCACCGCGAAGCCGCGGCCCTGCTCGCCGGCGCGGGCCGCCTCCACCGCCGCGTTGAGCGCGAGGATATTGGTCTGGAAGGCGATGCCGTCGATCACCGAGATGATCTCGGCGATGCGGTCCGAGCTCTGCGCGATGCTGTGCATCTTGTCCACCACCTGGTTGACCACCTCGCTGCCCTGGGCGGTCGCCTCCAGCGCGCCGGCGGCCAGGCTGTTGGCCTCGCGCGCGTGCTCGGCGTTGTGGCGCACGGTGGAGGTCAGCTCCTCCATGCTCGAGGCGGTTTCCTCCAGCGAGGCGGCCTGGCTCTCGGTGCGCGCCGACAGGTCGGCGTTGCCGGTGGCGATCTCGTCGGCGCCCAGGTGGATCGCGTCGGCCGATTCGCGCACCAGCCTGACGGTGCCCGCCACGCTGGCCTGCATGTTGGCCAGGCCGGCGAACAGGTGGCCGATCTCGTTGCTGCCGCGCGCGGCGATCGGCGTGTCGAGCTTGCCGGCCGCGATCCGGTCGAAGTGGCGCCCCGCTTCCTCGAGCGGCGCGACCAGGCCGCGCCGCAGCCCGAGGTGGATGGCCGCCGTGACGGCGGCCAGGAACAGCAGGATCACCACGCCCACCAGCTTGAACAGCGACAGGCGCGCGTCGATCGCGTCGAGCGAGGCACGCCCCGAGCTGCCCGCATAGGCCTCGAAGCCGCGCACCTCCTTCAGGTAGTTGTCCTGGAAGGACTGGGTGGGCTGGTCGAGGAAGGCCTGCACGTTGCCGGCATCGAGGAACTGCGCCAGCTCGCCGAGCGCGGCGTGGTACTTGCCGTAGCGATCCACCAGCTCGGCCGCACCGGGCGCGGCGTGCTCGCCGCGGCTGGCCTCGGCGAAACGCGCGAAGCTCTGCTCGGCCGCGCCGAGCTGCTCGCGCGCGTGCTGCACGATGTCGGTCGGCTCCACGCCGCCCTTCACCATGCGCGTGCCGGCGCGCGAGAGATTGATGCGCGCGTCCATCAACTGCTGGGTGGCATCGGTGACGGACTTCATCTGCTCGACGGCCACGTTCGACAGTTCGATGACGTTGTCGTGCGTGCGCGTGAGCGCCCAGTAACCGAGCGCGGCCGTGACGAGCTGGAACGCGCAGAACGCGACCAGGACGCACAGCAAGCCGGTTGAAACCTTGATTTTGCTGAACATGCTAATTAACGGAATGAGCGTCGGGGGATCCGACGCTGCGTAACCGCGGTTAACGGCCCGCGCGCCAGCGGCTTGAATCGCAATTCGGGCCATGGCTTCGCCTCGTCGTCTCAAAAAGGCACCAGGAACGGGCAGGCCCGCCCCACGAGGGCAAACCCCAATGACATCCGATCCCGACGACGTTTACTGTATCGATACACTAAATCGATACAGTGTCGAGCGACGGGCCGCGCCGATACCGGGACACCTTCAATCACGAACCAGCCCTGCCCGCTGCACGGCAACGGCAACCAGGAGACACCACATGCAGTCGACTTCCCGCAGACGCTTCCTCCAGACCGCCTCGGCGGCATCGCTCGCGGCCGCGAGCCTCGGCCTGCCGGTCCTGGCGCACGCCGATGCGCCCATCGCGCTGCGGCTGTCCTCGTCGATGCCGGCCAACGAGAACGCCGCGCATTACGTCTGGTACCAGCACCTGGCGGCGAACCTGAAGGCCAGCGTGGGCGACAGGATCCGCATCGACTTCTTCCCGAACAGCCAGCTCGGCAAGGAAAGCGACGTGGTGCAGCAGGTCAAGGTGGGCGCGGTGGACATGATGGTGTCGGGCTCCTCGATCTGGGCGACGGTGCTGCCCGAGCTCGGCATGCTCGACCTCGGCTACCTGTTCGACGGCTTCGACCACGTCGGCCGCGCCATGGACCGCTCGGTGGGCGCCTCCTTCGACAAGCTGCTGCAGCAGCGCGCCGGCTGTTCGGCGGTGGCCTGGGGCTATTCGTTCGGCGGGCGCAACGTGTTCACCAAGAAGCCGGTGCAATCGCTGCAGGACCTGAAGGGCCTGAAGCTGCGCGTGCTGCCCACGCCGGCCTTCATGGACACCTTCCGGCTGATGGGCGCGGTGCCCACCCCGATCCCGGTGGGCGAGCTCTACATGGCCGCGCAGACCGGCGTAGTGGACGGCTTCGAGCACGACTGCGCGACCGTGCTGGCCAGCAAGTTCGACGAGGTGGTGAAGTCCTGCTGGCAGACCCAGCACGTGTTCAGCCCGGTGGTGGCGGTGATGGGCCGCCGCGCGCTGGCCAAGATTCCCGAGGCGCTGCGCCCGGCCTTCCAGGCCGCCATGCAGGACGCCACCGCCAAGCAGCGCCAGGCCGCGATCCAGACCGCCGCCGCCGCCGAACAGCAACTGAAGCAGCACGGCATGCGCTTCACGCCGATGTCGCCGGTCGACCGCGATGCGGTGCGCCACACCATGCAGACCCAGCTCTACGCGAGCTTCTCGAAGCAGTACCCGGCCACCTCGCCGCTGTTCCAGGCCATCGCGGCCGCGCGGAGCTGAGGCCATGCGCGCCCTGTCCACCTCCCCCGATCCCTCGGCGGCCTCGCCCGAACTCGCCGCGCCGGCCGCCGCCCGGGCCGGCACGCCGCTGGCGCGCGGCCTGGCCGCGCTGCTGCACGGCATCGAGTATTTCTGCGCGGCCGTGCTCGCGGCCGACGTGGCCGTGGTGTTCGTCTCGGTGATCTACCGCTACTTCCTGCACAACCCGGTGGACTGGGCCGAGGAGGTGGCGGGCGCGCTGATGATCGTGCTGGTGTTCTGCGGCGCGGCCAGCGTGCTGGCGCGCAGCCAGCACGTCGGCGTCGACCTGTTCCGCGGCATGCTGCCCGGGCGCTGGCAAGCCACCCTGGTGCAGGCCGGCCACTGGGTGATCGCCGCGGTGGCGGGCAACCTCTGCGTGTCCTCGGTGTTTCTGCTGCTCGATTCCTTCGGCCAGCAGACGCCCAGCGGCCTGCCCGCCTGCATCAACGTCTATCCGCTGGCGGCCGGCAGCACCTTCATGACCGTGTTCGGCCTGGCCAATGCCCTGAACGGCCCGCGCCGAGAGGTGCTGCGCTCGCTGGTGCTGTGCCTGGCGGCGGCGGGTGCCGTGTTCGGCTGGAACGCGCTCGCGCCGGCCCACGCGATCGGCCCGGGCCTGCTGATGGCGGCCGGCTTCGTGGGCGGCCTGCTGCTGGGCGTGCCGATCGGCTTCGTGCTGGCCTTCTCGGCCCTGCTCTACTTCCTCGCCGAACCCTCGCTGCCGATGCTGGTCTACGCGCAGCAGGTGATGGCGGGCACCGATCACTTCGTGCTGCTGGCGATCCCCTTCTTCGTGCTGGCCGGCCTGCTGATGGAAAGCAACGGCATGTCCTCGCGCCTGATCGAGCTGCTGCTGCGCCTGTTCGGGCGCGTGCGCGGCGGCCTGGGCCTGATCACCATCATCGCCACCGCCTTCTTCTCGGGCGTGTCGGGCTCCAAGCTGGCCGATATCGCCGCGGTGGGCGGCGTGGTGATGCCGGCGGTGCGCCAGAGCCGCGAGGATCCCGACGAGGCCGCGGCGCTGCTGGCCGCCAGCGCGGTGATGGCCGAAACCATCCCGCCCTGCGTGAACATGATCATCATGGGCTTCGTCGCCAATATCTCGATCGCGGGGCTGTTCCTGGCCGGCGTGGTGCCGGCCGCGGTGCTGGCCGTCGCGCTGGCCGCGGTGACCGTGATCGCCGGGCGCCGCATCGACCTGGCCGCGGCGCTGCCCAACCCGCGCAACTGGCTGCCGCTGCTGGGCGGCGCGCTGGTGGCCCTGCTGATGATCACCATGATCGGCAAGGGCGTGACCTCGGGCATCGCCACCTCGACGGAAGTCTCGGCCTTCGCGGTGGTGTATGCGCTGCTGGTGGGCTGGCTGGCGTTCCGCGAGTTGAACCCGCGGCTGATCGTGCGCGTGTTCGTGCGCGCCGCCTCGATGGCCAGCAGCATCCTGTTCATCGTGGCGGCGGCCTCCAGCGTGTCCTTCGCGCTGACCATCGAGCAGGTGCCGATGCTGGTGTCCGATTCGATGATCGCCTTCGCGCACCAGTACGGGCCGACCCTGTTCATCATTCTGTCGGTACTGCTGATGATCGTGTTCGGCGCGGTGCTGGAAGGCGCGCCGGCGCTGATCATCTTCGGCCCGCTGCTCACCCCGATCGCCATGCAGCTGGGCATCAACCCGCTGCACTTCGGCACCGTGATCGTGGTGGCGATGGGCCTGGGCCTGTTCGCGCCGCCCATCGGCCTGGGCCTGTTCGCGACCTGCGCGATCACCGGCACCGAGGTGAAGGCGGTGGCGCGCCCCATGCTCAAATATCTGGTGGTATTGTGCGCGGCTCTCGTGGTACTGATCCTGGTACCGTCGTTTTCCCTGTGGTTGCCGACCCGGCTCGGCCTGTAGCCGGTAACAAGATCCAGACATGAGCACCATTCAGGATGTCGCGCGCCAGGCCGGCGTGTCCGTCAGCACGGTATCGAACGTCCTCAACGGCCGCATCGACCAGATGCGCGAGGACACGCTGGCGCGCGTGCGGGCCGCGATGGAGGCGCTGCAGTATCGCCCCAGCAAGCTCGCGCGCCAGCTCAAGACCGGCCAGACGCCGCTGGTCGGCCTGCTGCTGCCCTCGATCGCCAACCCGATGTTCGGCTACATCGCGCGCGAGATCGAGACGCTCGCGCAGGAGCGCTACGGCCATCGCGTGCTGATCGGCAACACCTATCGCGACCCGCGCAAGGAAGCCTCGTTCTTCGAGGACCTGTTCTCGCAGGGCGTGCGCCGCGTGATCGTGCTCTCCTCGCTGGCCGACGAGGGCCACCTGGAGACCGCCGCCGCGCGCGGCATGGTGGTGGTCAGCTACGACCGCCGCGCGATCGACGGCGAACCCAGCCGCATCGACCACGTCACGCCCGACAACTTCGGCGCCGCGCGCCTGGCCACGCGCCACCTGATCGAGCACGGCCACACGCGGCTGGCCTACGCCACCCTGGCCGGCGTCACCATGAGCCGCCGCGACAAGATCGACGGCTTCCTGGCCGCCGCGGCCGAAGCGGGCCTGGCCGCCAGCGCGCGCGTGCTCGACAGCGGCCACGTCGACGAATACGGCGATTCGATGATCGCGCAGAACGGCCTGGAGCTGGCGCGCCGGCTCGCGCTCGACGCCGAGCGCCCGAGCGGCATCGTGGCCGTCAACGACCTGATGGCGCTGGGCCTGATGGCCGGCCTGCGCGAGGCGGGCCTGCGCGTGCCGGAGGATATTTCCGTGGTCGGCATGGACGGCCATTTCCTCGGCGCGATCTCGAACCCGGCGCTGACCACCGTGCAACTGCCGGTGCCGGCGATGGCCGCGGCGATGGTGGAGCGCGTGATGCGCGCCCCCGACAGCCCCCGCGAACACGAGCCCACGCTCTTTACGGACATCGCGCTCGTCGAGCGCGAATCGGTCGCGCGTCCGTCCCGGACCCGGCCTTAAAGGACTCTTCACATGACCCAGGTATTCGTGAGCCATCCGCGCTCGATGCTCGACCATTACTTCGGCGCGCACGCCACGGCCGCGCTGGGCGCGATCGCCGAGGCGCGCTTCAACCCCGAGGACCGCGAGCTGAGCACCGCGGAGCTGATCGAGGCGGCGCGCGATGCCGACATCATCATCGGCTATCGCCAGACGCCGGCGCCGCGCGCGCTGTTCGAGGCGCTGCCGGAGCTGCTGGCCTTCGCGCGCTGCGCGGTCGACATCCGCACCATCGACGTGGCCGCCGCCAGCGAGCACGGCGTGCTGATCACGCAGGCCAGCGCCGGCTTCATGGCCGCCGTCAGCGAGTGGGTGATCGGCGCGATGCTGGACCTGTCGCGTTCGACCACCGACTACGCCGCCGCCTACCGCCGCGGCGAGCGCCCGGTGCCGCGCATGGGCCGCGAGCTGCGCGGCGCCACGCTCGGCGTGATCGGCTACGGGCAGATCTCGCGCTATCTGTGCGAGCTGGCGCTGGCCTTCGGCATGCGCGTGGTGGTGGCCGACCCGTTCGCCACCGTCACCGACCTGCGCATGCACCAGGCCGGGCTCGAGGCCCTGCTCGGCGAGGCCGACTACGTGGTATGCCTGGCGCCGGCCAATGCCGACACGGCGCAGTTGATGAACGCCGAGCGTTTCGCGGCGATGAAGCCCGGCGCGGTGTTCGTCAATGCGGCGCGCGGCGAGCTGGTGGACGAGGCGGCCCTGCTGGCCGCGCTCGACGGCGGCCGGCTCGGCGGCTGCGCGCTCGACGTCGGCATGGCCGCCGACCAGATGCCCTCGGCGCGGCTGGCCGCGCATCCGCTGGTGATCGCCACGCCGCACGTGGGCGGCCTCACGCCCGGCGCGATCGAGCACCAGTCGCTCGAGACCGTCGCCCAGGTCGAGGCGCTGCTGCAGGGGCGCATCCCCGCCGGCGCCGTGAATGCCGCCCATGCCACGCGCCTGGCGCGTCGCCAGCCGATCGAACTCCAGGAGCCGAACCGATGAGCCCCGTGCACGCGCTGGCAGGCGCCTGCGACTGCCATGTCCACGTCTACGACGACGCCTACCCGCTCGCCCCGAGCGCGACCTTCGTGCCGCCGCCAGCGCCCGCCACCGCCTATCGCGACATGCAGCGCGCGCTCGGCCTGTCGCGCGTGGTGGTGGTGCAGCCGACCGGTTACGGCACCGACAACCGCTGCACGCTGGCCGCGATCGAGCAGCTCGGCGACGGCGCGCGCGGCGTGGCGGTGGTGGAGCCCGGCGTGGACGACGAGGAACTGCGGCGCCTGCACGCGGGCGGCATGCGCGGGCTGCGCTTCATGATGCTGCGCGGCGGCGTGCTGGGCTGGGATGCGCTCACGCCGCTGGCCTCGCGCATCGCCGCGCTCGGCTGGCATATCAACCTGCAACTGGACGGCCGCACCCTGCCCGACTACGAGACGCTGCTCGCGCGCCTGCCCACGCGGCTGGTGATCGACCATCTCGGCAAGTTCCTCGGGCCGGTGGCCGCCGACGGCGAGGCCTTCGCGGCGCTGTGCCGGCTGCTCGACGGCGGGCGCTGCTGGATCAAGCTGTCGGCGCCCTATGAGAGCTCGCGCGAGGGGCCGCCCGCCTACCAGGACGTGGCCTGGATCGCGCGCGAGCTGGCCGCGCGTTATCCCGAGCGCTGCCTGTGGGCCTCGAACTGGCCGCATCCGAACGTGAAGCCGGTGCCCGACGACGCGGCCCTGCTCGACTGGGCGATCGGCAACCTCAGCAGCGCCGCCACGCTGAAGCGGATCCTGGTGACCAATCCGGCCGAGCTGTATGGGTTCGCGTCAGGCGACGGCGCGGCCTGAAGAAACTCGGGCGGCCACCCGATCGCGGTGGCCGCCGATCGGCATCGAATTAAAAAATTTACAAGCCCGATCCGCGCCTCGCATCTTCAATACCTCGATTTTCAATACGGAACAATTTACTCAAATCGATTTCCGAATTCGATAAAAAATACTTGATACGAAATACGAATCGAATCGGCAATCTTCCCGGCAATACCACGTCAAAATCAGCAAAAATCAGGCTCATCAAGCATTTTCATCGAGTCGAATCGCTTTCAACCGCATTTCAATTACGCTTTACACCACACTGAAAACAAGTAATCCCGAATCGAATAATCGGGATCGCCATTCCATTCACAAATATGACATCGGCCTTGAATCAAGATATCGCCATCTTGAATTCGAACATAATCACAGGTCGGCAAAATGAAAGAATCGAGGGTTCTGGTGGTGCTGGCCGCGCTGCTGATGCTGGCCGGCTGCGACAAGGGAAATCCGGCCGGCGCCGCGTCCTCGCGGCAGGATTTCGCGGCGCTCTCGCTGCACCCGGCCGATAACGCGGGCGGCGCCAACCGCTTCGGCACCGCGCCCGATTCCGGCGCCCCCGGCACGGCCCCCGCCGCCGCGCCGCCCATCGCCGACACGCCGCACGACAGCACGCCGATCGACCCGCCCTCGCCGGCCATCGCGATGTCGGCCGGCGTGACCGAAACCGTCGATCCGCCGCGCGCCGCCCGGGCGCTGGCGCCAATCATCGATCCCGGCCACGGCGAGTCCGCCTGGCTGGCCGCCGAGCAATCCACCCCGGTCGTCCACTACCCGCCCGAGCCCGCGGCGGACGCCAGCAACTGACCGGCACCGAAGTCCTCAGCAGTCCTGGCAGTTCCCAGCAGTTCGCCAATAGAAAGCCGCCCACAAACGTATCACCGTATCTCTCACGAGAGGCCCGACCATGTCTACCTACAATCGACGACGCTTCCTGCAGACCGCCGCCTCGACGGCCGGCGCAGCCGCAGCCCTGACGGTGTTCCCCGATGCGATCCGCAAGGCGCTCGCCATTCCGGCGGCTTCCGGCACGGGTTCGATCCAGGACGTGCAGCACGTCGTGGTGCTGATGCAGGAAAACCGCTCGTTCGACCATTACTTCGGCCACCTGCGCGGCGTGCGCGGCTACAACGACCGCTTCCCGATCCCCCTGGCCAGCGGCCAGCCGGTCTGGTTCCAGCCGTCCAAGGCCAACCCGCAGACGCCGGTGCTGCCGTTCCGCTACAACGTCAACAAGATCAGCGAGTGCCTGGGCGACCTGGACCACAGCTGGTACCCGACCCACAACGCGATCAACAACGGCCGCATGGACGCCTGGCCGGCCAACAAGTCCGACCTGACGATGGGCTACCACGTGCGCGAGGACATCCCGTTCCACTACGCGCTGGCCGACGCGTTCACGATCTGCGATCACTATTTCTGCTCGATGCCGGGGCCGACCCACCCGAACCGCACCTACCTGATGACCGGCATGGTGGACCCGACCGGCAAGCAGGGCGGCCCGCTGCTGGACAACAACGACGCGGTCGACAACGACCTGCCGCCGAAGTGGGACCTGCTGACCTGGACCACCTACCCGGAGCGCCTGCAGGCCGCCGGCATCTCCTGGCAGCTCTACCAGCAGGGCGTGAACGGCAACGATCCGGTGAACGGCAACTACGGCACCAACATGCTGCCGAACTTCGCCAACTTCATCAACGCGCCGGCCGGCTCCGCGCTGCAGACGCGCGGCAACGCGGTGCGCACCCTGGTCGACCTCAAGAACGACGTGCTGGCCAACAAGCTGCCGCAGGTCTCCTGGCTGTGCCCGCCGGCGATCTATTCCGAGCACCCGAGCTACACGCCGGCCTACGGCGCGACCTACATCGCCCAGATCCTCGACGCGCTGACCGCGAACCCGGATGTGTGGAGCAAGACCGCCTTCTTCCTGATGTACGACGAGAACGACGGCTTCTTCGACCACATCGCCCCGCCGCAACCGCCGACCAACCGCGCCCAGGGCCTGTCGACGGTGGACGTGAGCGCCGAGATCCACAACGTGGTGAACCCGCTGCGCGGCGGCAGCTACACGGCCGACAACCTGCCCTACGGGATGGGCCCGCGCGTGCCGATGATCGTGATCTCGCCCTGGACCAAGGGCGGCTACGTCAACTCGCAGGTGTTCGACCACACCTCGGTGATCCGCTTCATCGAGCAGCGCTTCGGCGTGATGGAGCCGAACATCACCCCGTGGCGCCGCGCCGTGTCGGGCGACCTGCTGAGCTGCTTCGACTTCAGCACGCCGGACGCCGCGTTCCCGACGCTGCCCAACACCAGCAACTACCAGGCGATGTCCGACGCGTCCTGCCAGAACCCCAAGGCGGTGGTGCCGGCGGTGCCGAGCCCCACCTCGATCAAGGAACAGGAAACCGGCGTGCGCGCCGCGCGCGCCCTGCCCTACGAGCTGCACGCCAACGGTCGCGAAGTCAGCAAGGACAACGAATTCCAGATCAACTTCTCGAACACGGGCAAGGTGGGCGCGAGCTTCTACGTGTACTCGACCAACCGCAGCGACGGCCCGTGGCGCTACACGGTGGAGGCCGGCAAGTCGATCGCCGACACCTTCAACCTGGCCGGCACGGACGGCGTCTACAACTTCCTGGTGTATGGCCCGAACGGTTTCGTGCGCCAGTTCGTCGGCGCGATCCCGCAGGACAAGAAGACCCAAAACAAGTCGGCCAAGCCGGTGGTGGTGGTGGGCTACGACGCGGCCAACGGCAACGTCATGCTGAAGATCAGCAACAAGGGCGCCAAGGCCGTGAAGCTGTCCGTCACGGATAACGCCTACGGCGCGCAGACGCGCCACTTCTCGATCCCGTCGGAAGGTTTCGTCGAGGAAGTCTGGACGCTCAAGCACAGCCACCAGTGGTACGACCTGACCGTCTCCGACGGCGCGGCCTTCGCCTGGCGCGCCGCCGGCCACGTGGAGAACGGCAAGAGCAGCTTCAGCGATCCGGCCGCCACGCAGGTGGTGACCGAGCTGCCGAGCTCGATCACTGCCTCGCCGACGGCGATCGCGATGCAGGACCTGGACCTGCCGGACATGCTCGACGCCTGAGCGGTCGGGCCAGCCCGCCACGCCGGCCCCGCTCGCGCGGGGTCGGTCAGGGACGCCACCTGCACCGCGTGCCGGTGGCGTCGCCGTTTCAGATCACGTGCAGCACGCCGCAGACGAACACCGTCGCGGCCGCCAGGATCGCCACGCCGAAAACCAGGCCGGCCAGGTGCGCGCCGAGCAGGCGCCAGGCCAGCGCGGCTTCGCTGTCGCTCTCGTTCTCGTGCTCGCCGCTCGCCCGGGCACGGCCGGCGTGATCGGTCTTTCGCAGGGATTCGCCGGTGCAGGCCATGGTTCGCGAACTCAGCCCGCCGTGGCTTCGGCAAGCGCGGCATCGCCCCCGCCGGCCAGCCATTTGTCGAAGCGATAACCGGGTTCCACGTCCTCGCCGAAATCGTGCGCGTAGAACAGCCGATAACCGCTGCTCCGGTACAAGCCGATCGCCTCGGGCTGGCGCGGCCCTGTGCTGAGGTAGACGCGCGTGTAGCCGAGCGCCAGCGCGCGCCGCTCCAGCTCGACCAGCACGCGCCGCGACAAGCCCTGCCCGCGATGCTCGCGGGCCACCCAGATGCGCTTGAACTCGGTGGTGCCGGCCTCGGCGTGAGGCATGAAGGCGCCGCCCGCGATCGCGATGCCCTCGCGCAGCAGCAGCACCAGCGCGCCGAGCGGCGGCTCGAAATGCTCGGGCGGATAGCGCACGAACTCCTCGCGCAGCGCCTCGGGATCGACCAGCCCGGCGTAGCGGCTGCCGTATTCGTAGGCCAGTTCCTCGAACAGCGGCCGCGCGCGCGGATCGACGACGCTCACGCCGACAAACACCTCGCTCGCGCCCGAACGTGCCACCTCTCGCGCCGCCGGCGCCTCGCTCGCTGACACGCTCATCCCAAGCCCCCTCCTCGCTGACGCATCACAACACCTTCGACAGGAAATCGCGCGTACGCGGATGGGCCGGCTCGACCAGCACGCGCGAGGGCGGCCCCGATTCGAGCACGCGGCCGCCGTCCATGAACACGATGGTGTCGGCCACCTCGCGCGCGAAGCCGATCTCGTGCGTGACGATCAAGAGCGTGGTGCCCGAGTTCGCCAGCTGGCGGATCACGTCGAGCACCTCCTTGACCAGT
>NZ_VWWC01000180.1:0-203 GCF_011753175.1 Burkholderia sp. Cy-637
TAAAAAAAAAATAGACATCAGACCACGGCGACTGAACGTCATCAGCAACAGCAGAACACGCACAACATACCACACTCGTCAAACACACGACGAGCATCACACAGTAGGAGAACGAGATGAGACGCGGGAACACCACGTCTGGAGTGCCGATCTGCATCGGGACGATGTAGTTCGCGTAGACGAATACGATCTTTTTTTTTTTT
>NZ_VWWC01000017.1:0-66043 GCF_011753175.1 Burkholderia sp. Cy-637
TCAGCATCTGGGCCGGCACCGCGGCGCTCGCGCTCGGCGCGGGCCCGCTGGTGGGCGGCCTGCTGGTCGATCGTTTCGGATGGCAAAGCATCTTCCTGATCAACGTGCCGGTCGGCATCGTCGGGATCTGGCTGACGCTGGCGCATGCGCCGGAAACGCCGCGCCACGCGGCGCGGCGGCTGGACCTGGCGGGGCAGGCGCTGGCGATCGTCGCGCTGGCGGCGCTGACCTACGCGGTGATCGCCGCGGGCCGCGCGGGCTGGGGCAGCGCGGAGGTGCTGGGGACCTTCGCGCTCGCGCTGCTGGCCGCGCTCGCGTTCGTGACGGTGGAGCGGCGTCACCCGCAGCCGCTCCTGCCGATGACGCTGTTCCGGATTCCCGTCGTCAACGTCAGCGCCCTGACGGGGCTGTCGCTGAACTTCGGCTATTACGGCCTGATGTTCGCGATGAGCCTGTACTTCCAGAACGTGCGCCACGACACGCCGCTGCAGGCCGGGCTGGCCTTCCTGCCGATGACGGCCCTGGTGGCGGTGGCCAACATCGTGTCCGGCTCGCTGACCGCGCGCTTCGGGTATCGCCTGCCGATGCTCGCCGGCCAGGTGCTCGCCGCGGCCGGTTACCTGGCGCTGATGCTGCTGCATCGCGACAGCGGCACGCTCGCGGTGTCGCTGCCGTTGCTGGCGGTCGGCGTCGGCGTCGCGCTGGCGGTGCCGTCGATCAATACCGCCTTGCTGGCCCACGTCGAGCCGGCCACGATCGGCATCGCCTCGGGCTTGCTGAATACCGCGCGCCAGGTTGGCGGCGTGTTGGGCGTGGGGCTGTTCGGGGCGCTGGCGGGGGCCGCCTCGCGCGACATGGTCGGCGGGCTGCACGCGGCCGTCGCGATGGCCGCCGCGGCGAGCCTGGCGAGCGTCGCGCTCGGCCTGTTCGGGCTGAAGACGACGGCACGGCCGGCGGTCTGCACCGAATCGGCCTGAGGCCGGGGCCGCGCTCGCAGTAAACTGGCGGTTTTCCTCCCTTCGGAATCCTGTCATGCAGATGCTCGTCGACGCCGACGCCTGCCCGGTCGTCGTCAAGGAGATGCTGTTTCGTGCCGCGCAGCGCCTCGAAATCAGCCTCACCCTGGTCGCCAACCAGTTCCTGCGCACGCCGCCCTCGCGCTTCATCAAGGCCCTGCAGGTGCCGGCCGGCTTCGACGTGGCCGACCAGCGCATCGTCGAGCTGGCCGAGGCCGGCGACCTGATCATCACGGCCGACATCCCGCTGGCCGCCGCCGCGCTCGACAAGGGCGCGCAGGTGCTCGACCCGCGCGGCAACTGGTTCAGCCGCGAGAACATCCAGGAGCGCCTGACCATGCGCGACGTGATGGACCAGTTGCGCAGCTCGGGCGTCGAGACGGGCGGGCCGCCGCCCTATTCCGCGCAGGACAGCAAGGCCTTCGCGCGGCAACTGGATCGCTTCCTGGCCAAGCATGGGCCGGCGCCCGGCGCGAAGGGCTGACGGCCAGCGTATCAGGCCTTCATGATTCGTTTCACCGTCCTCGGGTGGACGTCGAACAGGGACGCCACCTCCGCCACCGATTTTTCCTGCAGCAACTCCAGCGCCAGCCGCCGCTGGGCGGAATCGAGCGCGGGCTTCCTGCCCAGCAGGCTGCCGCGCGCACGCGCCGCCGCCATCCCGGCGCGAGTCCGCTCGCTGATCAGGTTCCTCTCGAACTGCGCCAGCGCCGCCATCATGTGAAAGACCAGCAAACCGCTGGACGACTTGGTATTGATCGATTCCGTCAGCGATTCGAACTGGATGCCGCGCTGCTCGAGATCGGCGACCAGATCGATCAGCTTGCCCAGGGATCGGCCAAGACGATCCAGGCGCCAGACCATCAGGCAATCGCCGGGCGCCAGGTTGCCCAGGGCGGTCTCGAGTCCGGGCCGCGAGAATTTGGCGCCGGATATCCCTTGGTCCATGAATATCTCGTGACAGCCGGCCTTCCGGAGCGCATCGACCTGCAACCCCAGATGCTGTTCCTCGGTTGAAACCCGGGCGTATCCGATCAGCATTCCGTGGCTCCCATAACAAGCGTCCGATGCCGGGCTTCCGGAGACGTGGCGCGAGCAGCCTTGATTCCGGTGGAATCCCGGCGAGCAAAGGCCGGGAGATGCTTCGTATTTTCCAAAATATCCTCGTGGAAAGGATGCCAGTGATCGATGCTGAAACGGTGACTCGTCTTATATCGCTCGACGCGATTTGATCGCGACAAAGCTTCAGGCATTGTCAACTGTGTCAAGTTGTGCAAATTCTACTGGACAAAATGGTTCCTTTTTGTCCGCCCGCTTTCACGTCCCGCCCACCTTTGCCCAGCCTGCCCTCGCTCGTCCTTACAGAAGCTTTCCTCCAATTTGGAACAAAGGAACGTTTTTGTCCGCCCGCTTGCGATCGCTCCCGCCCCGCCCCTTCGCCCGTAAAGGCGTCGCGGTGTCAGGTCGAGCCGTTTCTGGCGGGAATGAACACGCTTCATCCCTGCCTCGAATAACGATACGCGAAGTCGAATTGATGCCGGATCAATTTCGATAAAAATTCGCCGAGAAATACACGCATTTCATTTGCTTTATTTCGATAAATTCATCGAAAAATTTACATAAATCGAATCATTTTCTGTTGGATTTTCAATCCTGCTGCGTGATATCGGGTGAGGTGACTACGTGAATAAATCCTATCGGACCATCTGGAACGACGCGCTCGGCGCCTGGGTGGCGGCTTCCGAGCTCGATGCCGCCCGCGGCAAGCCGAGCCGGCCGGGCACGAAAAAACGCGGTGCCCTGGCCGCCCTGGCGCTGGCGAGTGCCGCGGTCCTGGTGCCTTGGTCCGCCCACGCGTCGGTGTTCTATACCGACGGCGGCGTGGTCTGCAATGCGTCGACAGGCGCCCAGACCTTCACCGGGGCCGACGGTACCTCCTTGACCGCCACCCTGACCGACGGCAGCGGCTTCTTCAGCTCGGTGGCCGGCTGCGGCGCGAACGCCAACAACGTCCTCGCCGCCACCTTGTTCGGCGCGGGTACCCGCGTGAGCGGCGACTACGGCACGGCACTGGGCTTCATGAGCCAGGCGGCCGGCCTGGCCACGGCCGTCGGCGTGCAGGCGAACGCGACCGGTTCGACCTCGGTCGCGATCGGCTACAACACGGTGGCCAGCGCGCAGAACGCCGTGGCGGTGGGCGGCGTGGCGAACGGCGGCAAGACGACTGCTTCGGGGCAGTTCGCGACCGCTGTCGGCGCGGCGGCCGCGGCCACCGGGCTCGAGTCCATCGCAGTCGGCACCAACTCGAGCGCCGCGAGCAACCAGGACCAGGCGGTAGGGACGGCCGCCAGCGCCCAGGGCACGGGCACCGGGCTGATCTTCCAGAAAAGCAATCCCTCCAATACCAGCAACTTCGTCGGCCTCGATCCACTGGATCTCGCGGTCGCGCCGGGCGCCGCCACCGCCATGGGTTCCGCGGCACATGCGAAAGGCGCCTCGACATCGGCCTTCGGCGACAACGCCAATGCCCTGGTGGCAGGCGCCACGGCGCTGGGCGGCCTGACCACGGCCTCCGCCACCAATGCCACGGCAGTCGGCATGCGCAGCACCGCCAGCGCCGCGAACGCGGTGGCGATCGGCCAGAACGCGAACGCCTCGGGGGCCAACGCGCTGGTGGCCGGCAATAACGCCGCGGCATCGGGCGCGAGCGCCGTGGCGATGGGCGACGGCGCGAATGCCAATGCGGCCGGCGCGGTCGCGATCGGTCAGAGCGCGGTGGCCACCGGCGGCAAGGCCGTGTCGGTCGGCGTGGGCAATACGGCCAATGGCAACGGGGCAGTCGCGATTGGCGATCCCAATACGGCCACCGGCACCGGCGCGGTGGCGATGGGCGCGAACAACACGGCAACCGGCCAGGGAGCGGTGTCGCTCGGCAATGCCAATGTCGCGACGGGCAACGGTTCGCTGGCCTTGGGCAACACCTCGACCGCGAGTGCCGCGGGTTCGGTCGCGTTCGGCTCCGGCGCGGTGGCGAACAATGCCGGCGACGTGGCGCTGGGCTCGGGCTCGGCGAGCGCGGCGCCCAATCCGACCGCGACCGGCACGGTGGGCGGCGTGACCTACAACTACGCGGGCACCACGCCCACCAGCGTGGTCAGCGTCGGGGTACAGGGCGCCGAGCGCCAAGTCACCAACGTCGCGGCGGGACGTGTCACCGGCACGAGCACCGATGCGATCAACGGCTCGCAGCTGTTCGCCACCAACACCGCCATCAACAGCCTGTCGACCTCGACCTCCACCGGCCTGTCCACCGCGTCCAGTTCGCTCGTCTCGCTGTCCACCTCCACCTCGACGGGGATCGGCTCCCTGTCCACCGGTTTGTCGTCGACCAACAGCAGTGTCGTCTCCCTGTCGAGCGGCTTGTCGAGTGGCCTGTCGACCGCAACCAGTTCGATCGCCTCGCTGTCGACGTCCACCTCCACCGCGGTCAACGCGGCGAAGACGCATTACTACAGCGTCAACGACAACGGCACGCAGCAGGCGAACTTCAACAACGACGGCGCGACCGGCATCAACGCGCTGGCCGCCGGCACCAACGCCACCGCGGCGGGGGCAAGCGCGGTGGCGGTGGGCGATGGCGCGCAAGGCGCCGGCGCGAACGCCGTTGCGATTGGCCAAGGTGCGATCGCGAGCAATGCCGGGGCGGTTGCGCTCGGCGCCGGATCGACAACCGCCGCCTCCAATCCGACGGCCAGCGGCACGGTGGGCGGCACGAGCTACAACTATGCGGGAACGACGCCCGCCAGCGTGGTGAGCGTCGGCGCGCAGGGTACCGAGCGCCAGATCACAAACGTCGCGGCGGGACGTGTCACGGCAGCGAGCACCGACGCCATCAACGGCTCGCAACTGTTCGCCACCAACACCGCGATCGACAGCCTGTCGACTTCGACCGCGACCGGCATCGGCTCCTTGTCGACGGGCTTGTCGAGCACCAACAGCAACGTGACATCACTGTCGACCGGGCTTTCCGGGGCCACGAGTTCGATCGCCTCCCTGTCGAGTTCGACCAGCACGAGCGTGGCATCCCTGTCCACCGGCCTGACGACGACCAACAGCAATGTGGCGTCGCTGTCGACGTCGACCTCCACCGCCGTCAATGCAGCGAAGACGCACTACTACAGCGTCAACGACAACGGCACACAGCAGGCGAACTACAACAACGACGGCGCGACCGGCATCAACGCACTGGCCGCCGGCGTCAACGCGACCGCGGCGGGGGCGAGCGCGGTGGCCGTGGGCAATGGCGCGCAAGGCACCGGCGCGAACGCCGTGGCCATCGGCCAGGGGGCCATCGCGAGCAACGCGGGCGACGTGGCGCTGGGCGCCGGCGCGACCACCGCCGCCCCCAATCCGACGGCCAGCGGCACGGTGGGCGGCACGAGCTACAACTACGCGGGCACGACACCGGCGAGCGTGGTGAGCGTCGGCGCGCCGGGCGCCGAACGCCAGATCACGAACCTGGCGGCGGGGCGCGTCACGGCGGCCAGCACCGATGCCATCAACGGCTCGCAACTGTTCGCCACCAACACGGCCGTGAATACCTTGTCGACGTCGACGTCCACCGGCATCGGCTCCTTGTCGACGGGCCTGTCGACCACCAACAGCAACGTCGCGTCCTTGTCGACCTCGCTTTCGACCTCGGTGAACGGCGCGAAGACGCACTATTTCAGCGTCAACGACAACGGCACGCAGCAAGCGAACTTCAACAACGACGGCGCGAGCGGCATCGACGCGCTGGCCGTCGGCGTCAATGCAACGGCAGCCGGAGCCAGCGCGGTAGCCATGGGCAATGGTGCCAATGCCGGCGCGGCGAACTCGCTCGCGCTCGGTACGAACGCGGTGGCCAGCAACGCCGGCGCCGTCGCGCTGGGCTCGGGCTCGGTGACCGCGGCCCCGCACACGGGTGCCTTCGACCTGAGCGGCGGTACCGCCGCCGCAACGGCGCCGGCCTCGGTCGTGTCGGTCGGCGCCGCGGGCGCGGAGCGGCAGATCCAGAACGTTGCCGCCGGCGTGGTGTCCGCCTCGTCCACGGATGCCGTGAACGGCTCGCAGTTGTTCTCGGTCGCCTCAGCCGGCAACGCAACCGGCTCGACCCTCGCCTCGGCGCTGGGCGGCGGCGCGACCTATACGCCGGGCGCCGGCGTATCGGCACCGAGCTACACCGTGCAGGGCAACACCTACCACAACGTCGGCGATGCGCTCGGCGGCCTCGACACCAGCCTGACCAATGTCGAGAACACCATCGGCGGCGCCGTCAACGGCGGCGGCATCAAGTACTTCCACGCGAATTCGACCCTGGCCGACAGCCTGGCGGCCGGTACCGACAGCGTGGCCATCGGGCCTCAGGCGACCTCGACCGGCACCTCGTCGCTCGCCATCGGCGCAGGCGCCCAGGCGAGCCGCGCGGGCGACGTCGCGCTGGGCGCCGGCTCGACGACCGCCGCGCCGCATACCGGCAGCTTCGACCTGACCGGCGGCACCGCCGCCGCGACGGCGCCGGTTTCAGTCGTGTCGGTCGGCGCAGCCGGGGCGGAGCGGCAGGTCCAGAACGTCGCCGCCGGCGTGGTGTCGGCTTCGTCCACGGATGCCGTGAACGGCTCGCAGTTGTTCTCGGTCGCCTCGGCCGGCAACGCAACCGGCTCGACCCTCGCCTCGGCACTCGGCGGCGGCGCGACCTATACGCCGGGCGCCGGCATCTCGGCACCGAGCTACACCGTGCAGGGCAACACCTACAACAACGTCGGCGCGGCGCTCGGCGGGCTCGACAGCAACCTGACCAATGTCGAGAACACCGTCGGCGGAGTGATCAACGGCGGCGGCATCAAGTACTTCCACGCCAACTCCACGCTCGCCGACAGCCAGGCCACCGGCACCAACAGCATCGCGGTCGGCCCGCTGGCCGTCGCGACGGGCGCCAGCAGCCTCGCCGCCGGCAACGGTGCCCAGTCGCAAGCCGACAACTCGACGAGCCTGGGCGCGCAATCGAGCGTGACGATCGCCAACGGCGTCGCGCTCGGCGCCGGCTCCGTGTCGGATCGCACGGTGGCCTCGTCCTCGGGCTCGATCACCGCCGGCAGCGCGGCGATCCCGTTCAACACCTCCGACCGGACGCTGCTCGGCGCGGTCTCGGTGGGCAACGCGACCACCAATACCTATCGCCAGATCATCAACGTCGCGGACGGCACGCAGGCGCAGGACGCCGTCACGCTGCGCCAGTTGAGCGGCGCGATTCAGTCGGTCGCCGTCACCTCGACGGCCTACTTCCACGCGAACTCGACCGCGCCGGATTCGCTGGCGGTGGGCAACCAGTCGATCGCGGTGGGCCCGACCACGGTGGTCAACGGCGACAACGGCGTGGGGATCGGCAACGGGGCGGTGGTCGACGCGACGGCGCCGGGCGGCGTCGCGATCGGCGAGAAGGCCGAATCGGCCCAGGCGGACGCGCTGGCGCTGGGCAGCGGCGCGACCGCCGGCGGCGCGCAGTCGATCGCGCAGGGCGCGAACGCGCTGGCCACCAGCGCCGCCGCCGTCGCCCTCGGCTCCGGCGCGCAGAGCACCGCGCTCAATGCCGTGGCGCTGGGCGCCGGCGCGCAGTCCACCTTCGCCAACAGCGTGGCCCTGGGCGCGGGATCGGTCACCACGGTGGGCGCGCTCAGCAACTACATCGGCTACGGCCTCGCCTCGCCGCAATCCTCGGTGGGCGAAGTCAACATCGGCAATCGCCAGATCACCGGCCTGGCAGCCGGCGTGGCCGGCACCGACGCCGTCAACGTCAGCCAGTTGCAGGCGGTGAACCAGCAGTTGCTCACCCTGATCAACAACAACGGCGGCTTCCCGTCCACACCGGGATCGACCACGCCGCCTTCGTCGTCGGGTTCGAACTCCTCGGCGGGCGGCAATGGCGCGGTCGCCTCCGGTGCCAGCAGCACCGCCGTGGGCAACGGCTCGACGGCTTCGGCCGCCAACTCGACGGCGATCGGCGCCGGCGCGGTATCGACCGGCACCAACTCGGCGGCGATCGGCTCGGGCAGCACCGACGAAGGGCGCTCGAACGTCGTGTCGGTGGGCGCGCCGGATTCGCCGCGGCAGGTCAGCAACGTGGCGGCAGGCACGGCGCCTACCGACGCGGTCAACGTCCAGCAGTTGAATTCGGCGGTGTCCCAGGCCAACAGCTACACGGACAGCCAGATTCAGGGCCTGCGCCGCGATGCCGACGCCGGCACGGCGGCCGCGATGGCCGTGGCCGGGCTGCCGCAACCGTCGGGACCGGGCAAGAGCATGGTGGCGATCGCGGGCAGCCTCTATCGAGGCCAGTCGGGGCAGGCGATCGGGATCTCGACGATCTCCGAGAACAACCACTGGATCTACAAGGCCGCCGTCACGACCAACACCCGCAGCTTCTACGGCGCCGTGGTGGGCGCGGGGTATCAATGGTGATCGACAGCCGGTGACTCGACCGACATGGCGGGGCCGGCGCACACGGCCCCGCCAACCTCTCACATGAAAAGCGATCCTCATCATGAACATTCGATCGACCGCGGTTTTCCTCCTGGGCCTCGCGGCAGCCATGACCCTGGCCGGCTGCGCGGCGCCGCATCAACCGCCGCGCTTTCCTGACGGCCAATCCGCTTCGCCGGCGGGCGGCACCTTCGTCAATCTCGAGAACCTGCGCAATGTCGGCGCCGGTTTGAACAAGGACCAGGTCGTCGACCTGATCGGGCCACCGCACTTCAATGAATGGTTCGTGGGCAATCGCGTCTGGAACTACCTGTTCGCGTTCCGGCGCGACGGCAAGACCCGCGCCTGCCAGTTCCAGGTGCAGTTCGACGAGCACATGAAGGTCGCCGGCACCTATTGGCGCGAGGCTTCGTGCGCGGATTTCCTGCGGACGTCCCCGGCCGCGACGGTCCAGCCCGACGACCAAGCCGTGACGATCGAGAGCTTCTCGCTCGAAACGGATGCGCTGTTCGCGTTCGGGAAATCGGATCTCGCCTCGCTGCTGCCGGCCGGCAAGGTGGAGCTGGATCGCGTCATCGATCGCATCAGGCAACACGATGCCGTGTCGGAAATCGACGTGGTCGGGCATACCGACCGGATCGGCTCCGCCGCGTACAACCAGCAACTGTCGCGGGATCGCGCGGATACGATTCGCGGCTACATGGCGTCTCGCGGGATCGACGCGGCGCTGATACGCGCGACGGGCGTCGGCCCGGACCAGCCCGTCACCCACTGTCCCGACGGAGAAAGTGCGGCCGTGATCGCCTGCCTGCAACCCGACCGGCGCGTCTCGGTTACGGTGAAAGGCCGGCATTGAAGCATGCTGCCCGCTCGCGCCGCTTCACCTCGGGCGGGTCATTGCCAAGCGGCGGCGCCGATCCGGGCCGTCTTCCGCGGAACGCTCAGGGCTCGACCGCCACCTCGCGGTCGTCGCCCATGCCGTGATAACCGCCCTCGAAGATGATGGTCACGTGGCGCGGATTGTCAGCAGCATAAACGTTGGAATAGATCGACGTCGCCACCGTGCCCGCGCCGCATTCCAGCTTCAATTCCTTGTCGGTCTGCCCGCTTCGGATATTGACGAGGCGCAGGCGCGCCATCGACAGCGGACACGCGCTGGACGATTCGTAGATACCCAGCAGCAGGTGCTTGCCGGTGTGATGCCACATCGGGATCTCGACCGTGCCCGATACGCTGGGTGTCTTGTCGGAATGGGTATCGTCGAGCGTGCCGACCTGCTGCAACGCGATCGGCAGGACGTGCTTGCCGTCGCGCCACTCGCCGGCAGCGCCGTTGTCGTTCGGCGTCAGTGAAATCGGGCAAGGGACGGGATGCGCCGGCGAGGCTGCGGGAACCTTGGGCGAATCGCCGAAGGATGCCGGTGCCACGGCTTCGCATAACAGCATGCTGCCGTCGGCCTGGCGCTTGCCCTGCAAGGGGATGGGGAGGCGATGGGCGTCGTAGTAGTAGCTGCCGTCGACCTGCGATCGGCGAGGCTCGTCGTGGTTCAGTTCGGCGTAGGTCTGCAGCGATAGATGGATCGGCAGGCTGCCGATCGTGCCGGTGTAGTTCCGCACTTCGTACCAGCCGCCGGCATGGGCGGTGGACGCGGCCAGCGAGGCTGCGCAGAGGATGGCGTGGAGGAGATGGCGGAAGGGTTTCATCGGCTATCCGTGATTACGCACGATCGGGCGTCGTGTGGATTGTCGGTGATTTGAGCGGCAGAGTGAAACGATTCTTCATGATCGACCGGCGCCCGTTTCCGAAATAAGAGATGCACCGAGCATGATCGCCGACAGATTCTCTCCGGGGTGATGGAGGTACATTCCGTACCCGAGCACCGAGCAAAGGGAGGATCAATTGGATAGACGAGCGATCATTTGCGCTGGCGACACGACAACGCATGGCGGCTGCGTCCTCGAGGGCGAGCCGTCCGTGACCATCCAGGGAAAACCTGTCGCCGGCGTCGGACACAAGGTAAGTTGTCCGCAATGCCAAGGTGTTTTCCCGATACGTCCTATACAACGCCGATATCCCCACAGAATCCACGGGCGAGATACCGCCGTCGAGGGAATGCGAACCGCATGCGGCGCCGTCCTGATTGCCTCGCAGTCGACCAACACGATCGACGATGACGGCGAGGCTGATGCGTACATCGATGGGCACGACAACATCGTTGCCGCTGCGGCAGCCTTCCCGTCTTCGCCTCCGACGCTGTGCAAGGCATGCATGACGACAGCGGCAAGGAACGCGACGACGATGATCGTTCGGGGCTGATCATGTCACCGAGCATCGAAGCCTATTTCGCCAGACGCCGGCAACACACGGTGCCGGTGCGGCTGTATGCGCTGTTCGACGGCGTGCTCTATCAAGACCGGAACGGCACTGTCCCTGACAGAACGGCGGCGTGCCTCGCCTTGCTCGACGATACGCCCGACGAATCGGTGGCCAATGCCGGCCCCTGGCTGGTCGATTGCGAAGCGACATCCATGTCGGTGAGCACAGCGCTTTCGTCCTTGGCGGCCAGTTCGTTTGGCGTGTCCTGGCTGATCAGCGCGTATCCGATGACGGCATTGGCGGATCATCTTCGGGCGAATCTGGATGTCGAGTTGCCCGATGGTCAGCTTGCGCTGCTTCGTTTCCATGACGCTCGGCTCATGCCATCGATTGCCTCGGTGATGACTCCCGTGCAGCGACTTGCATTCTTCGTGACGGTATTCGACTGGCTCGTTGAATGCGATGGCCATCTGATCGAGATAACACGCAATGCTCACCCTATCTAGCGAGCAATTCGCGGCAATGGCACGTATCGATGCGAAAAATTACATCGAACGCATCCGGCATGCACTCGTCACGGAAAACGCTCCGTTGGCTGCGGATCACACGCGGTCAGACCGGCTATGGCGCGCGTATATCGCGGCGCAGGAAATCGGCATCTCGACGGATGAAAACGTCGCGGCATTCCTTCGCCTCGAGGCGTTTTCACCTGGCTTCTATCAGAAACCGGCGACACGACGCTGGCTAAAGCGGCCGGGCCGCCATCCAGACGAGCGCTTTCATGACTACCTGCGCGTGATCAGGTGGCATATCAATCACCCCGACTACCTCCGAGGAAATCACAATGGCCGGCATGGCAGTACCTCTCATCGAAGGCGCCGCAATGGAATTTGGGCCGCTCTTGATGCGTATTGGCGCGGCGCTGTTGGGCGGAGCAGGAACCGCTAGCCTGTCCGGCGACGCAGCGGACGACGATATCGAGGCAAGGGCATCGGCACATGCTGTCCCGCGCACGGCAGAGCGTTGCGAACGCTGTCCACCCGAGTCCGGCTTGGCTGTCAAACGCTTCCACTCGATGAACGCGGCACCGCGCGAATACCAGGGGCGCATTACCAGGCGGCCTTATAGCGTTGCCGAAGGCTGGAGCGAGGAGTGGGCGTGGCTGAATATCGACTTCGACGGCTTCGTGCCGGGTCAATGCTTGTTGCAGGAAGCGAAGGGCAACTACGATCAGTTTCTCGATGGCTCTATCCCTACGGCCTATAAATTCTTCAAGGGATTCGAATCGATGGAGGCAGCAGCGGAGAAACAGGCCAGCCTTGTTCGTGCCAAGCCGCCAACCCGCCTGATGTGGTATTTCCAGACACCTCTAACACAGAGTCGCATGATGCTCACCTTGCGGCACCTTGGCATACCGTCAATCGTCCACCCTTGAGGCAGCCCATGAACATCATCGCCAGCTTTCGCGATCCGTCACTCCTGGCAGACGACTTCGCGGGCATGCTTGCGCGAATTTCACCTATCGCCGCAAAACTTGCCAGCTACGACTCATCCCTTCGCCCAGAGAACTGGCGCCTGAAAGGAGACACGCTGGAAGAAGCGATGCTCTACCAGGTTTACGACGCCAATGGCGAGGCGACGCCCGCAGCCCTGGCGGTGCTTCGCGAGGCATTTCGCGGCGAGCACGCCTTCACCTATGCCGCCTTATGGGATGGAAACAGGGACGCCAGCAAGGGCGCCTCGATTTCCTGCCACATCGCCGACAAAACCATTCCCGATAGGCTGTCGATCAATATTCGCGGGCCAGCATGGCAAGACTATCGGGCGGTTGCGGATCTCGTCGCGAAAATCGTCGAGGTTTTCGGGCCGCTGCTCGTCGACGTGTCCGATGAGAAATACGTGCTCAAGCAAGTTTTCGACGACAAACCCGGCGTTGGCTGGATGCTCTACTTGCCGCACCGAATCACCACGCAACAGGTCCCCGAAGCAAGGGCGCTCATTCCCATCCCCTCCGCCGGCCGCAAGCAAACCGGCACGATCATCGTCAGCGTCGTGGATGAAGTGTTCTCAGCCGACAATCCCGAGCATGTCGAGATCGCGAACCGCATCGAGATTCGACTCGTCGACCACGACCTGCTGCCGACCTATCTCAGCTTATAAGCGCTCTCACCGCGCCCCGATCGACGACGCAAATCTCACGCAGACACAGCCAACGCGCGAATCTCATCCCCCTCGAGCCGATATCGAACCCACTCGCTTTGCGGTTTGGCGCCAAGCGCCTTGTAGAAAACGATAGCCGGCTCGTTCCAATCCAGCACGCTCCATTCGAAGCGCCCGCAGCCCTTCTCGATCGCAATCCCCGCAAGATGCTGCAGCATCCGCTTGCCGGCGCCATGGCCTCGCGCGTCGGGCGAAATATACAGATCCTCCAGGTACAGCCCCGCTTTCGCCTGCCACGTCGAATACGAGAAGAAATACACGGCGAAGCCGATCGCCTTGCCATCGAGCTCGCAGATCAACGCCTTCGCGGGCGATTGCGGACCGAACAGCGATGTCTCGATACTTTCGACAGTCGCCTCGACCTTGTCTTCCGCCTTTTCATAAATGGCGAGTTCGGTGATGAAGCGCAGGATGAGTGCCGCGTCGTCGACGCCGGCGGTTCGGATATTCAGCGACATGAGATCGGGTTCCAGGCAGGCAATGAAGTCACAAGCCAAGGATGGTAGTCGATACCGCCGCGTCGATTCAATGCGACGACACATAAACCGCGCCCTCGAACGGCTCGGGAATCGCGAAGCTCTCGCGCATCCGCCGCGTTTCGGCCGCCGGCGTGGCACCGAACAGCCGTTTGAATTCGCGGCTGAACTGGGAGGCGCTCGTGTAGCCCACCGCGTGCCCCGCCGCTTCCGCGGTCAGGTCCTGGCGAAGCATCAGCAGGCGAGCCTGGTGCAAACGCGTGGACTTCAGGTACTGCATCGGCGAAACCTGCGTGATCGCCTTGAAGTGGCTGTGAAAACTCGGCGTGCTCATGCCGGCCTCGCCGGCCAGTTGCGCGACGTCCAGCGGCTGCGCATAAGCGGCGTGGATCAGGCGCAGCGAACGCCCGATCCGGCCGAACTGCCCGCGCATCGCCAGCGCCTCGCGCATCGACGCGCCTTGCGCCCCGGTCAGCACCCGGAAATACAGCTCGCGCAACAGGCCCGGCCCCAGCACCGCCGCTTCGAGCGGACGATGCATCGCCTCCAGGAAACGCAGCACGGAAGCCTGCATGGCGTCGTCCATCGGCGTCGACATCATGCTTTGCGGAGCGCGCACCGGCTCGGCCGTGCCTTCGCGATCGATCTGCGCCGCCAGTTCGGCGGCCACCGTGAAATCGAGGTGCAGGTAGAGCGCGAGCAAGGGGCGCTCCGGCGTCGCCTCGGTTTCCATGCTGAACGGCACCGGCACGGACACGGCCAGGTAATGCTGCTCGTCATACAGATACAACTGCTCGCCGAAGTAACCGCGCTTGCGCCCCTGGCAGACGATCACGATGCCCGGGTCGTACAGCACCGGCGTGCGTGACAGCGCCCGGTTCGAACGCAGGATGCGCACGCTCGGCAAGGCGGTGAGGTTGTAGCCCTCGTCGGGAGCCAGGTCCCGCAGCAAGGCAACCATGCGTTTGCGGTCGCGGGCGGAAAGCTCCGTGGGTTCTGCAGGGTTGCGCGTCATGCTCATAGTTTTAGGCAATAAAAATAGCGGAATCCGGCTTATCCGGCGCCGCTTGCCAGACTAGTATGCATGCTCCTATCGACATTCGGGAGTCCCTTCGATGGCATCCAGCAAAATTCTGCTCATCACCGGCGTCAGCAGCGGATTCGGCCGCGCGCTCGCGCGGGAAGCCCTGGCGGCGGGCCACACGGTGGTCGGCACGGTCAGGAGCGACGAGGCCAGGCGCGATTTCGAGTCGCTGTCGCCGGGCGCCGCCGTCGCGCGCGTGCTCGACGTGACCGACTTCGACGCCATCGACGGCGTCGTCGCCGAGATCGAGGCGAAGGTCGGTCCGATCGACGTGCTGGTCAACAACGCCGGCTATGGACACGAAGGCGTGATGGAGGAGTCGCCGCTGTCGGACCTGCGCCGGCAGTTCGACGTGAACGTGTTCGGCGCGGTGGCGATGATGAAGGCGGTGCTGCCGTTCATGCGCGAGCGCCGCCATGGCCACATCGTGAACATCACCTCGATGGGCGGCTATATCACCATGCCGGGCATCACCTACTACTGCGGCAGCAAGTTCGCGCTGGAGGGCATTTCGGAGGCGCTCGGCAAGGAAGTGCACGCCTTGGGCATCGCCGTGACCGCCGTTGCGCCGGGCTCGTTCCGCACCGACTGGGCCGGCCGCTCGATGGCGCGCACGCCGCGCTCGATCGCCGACTACGACGCGATCTTCGATCCGATCCGCCAGGCGCGCGAGGAAAAGAGCGGCAAGCAGCTGGGCGACCCGGTCAAGGCGGCGCGCGCGATGCTGGTGGCGATCGACGCCGAGCAGCCGCCGGCGCATCTGCTGCTGGGCAGCGATGCGCTCGGCTTGGTGCGTAGCAAGTTGTCGGCGATGGAAGAGGAGATCGGTGCCTGGGAAGGCGTGACGGTCTCGACCGATGGTTGAAGACAGACGAAGCGCGCGATCCATCGCGCGCTTCGCCCTCAATCCGGCGCCGGGAGATTGAAGGGCTTGCCCGGCGTATGCACCCAGGCCGCGACGACCTTTGCTCCTGTCGGGCCGGCCGTCGTCACGTGCACGACATCGGCCGGCAGTTGGAAGGTTTCGCCGGCGCGGAATCGCCTGGGCAGCTGCCCATCGACACGCACCGTCACCTCGCCCTCGAGCACGTAGCAGAGCTCCGGTCCGCTCGCCTTGTGACGCGGCTTGCTCGCGTTGGGCGGGAACACGGCCACGCCCATTCCCATCTCGCGATCGGTGTCCGGCACGGGAACGCGTTGCAGCACGACCGTTTCCCGGGCCTCGGGAGGCGCCGCGTCGGCCGCCTGCAACATCACCAGCGCCGCGAGCATCGACACGCCGTGGCGGATGTGCCTCGTCGTTGCGCTTCGCATGATTATTGCCCCGCTCCATCGAGCGCGGCCAGGATCCGGTACGCGGCGGCAACGCGGTCCTCGATCGGATAGCTGCGATTCGCGAGGATCACGATGCCCATCCGCTTGGCGGGCACGAACGCGACATAGCTCGAGAAGCCGTTGGTGGAGCCCGTCTTGTTGATCCAGACATCATCCCGCGGCGCCTCGGGCGGACGGATTTCCGTCACCTTCATGCCCTTGAAGATCATCGCCGGGCCGTTGCCGGTCAGCAGCGTCTTCAGCGCGACCGGATAGGGATACTGCTCCCAGATCAGGTCCTGCGTCATGGGCCCGGCCTGGAAGTAGCCGGTATGCGTCTGCGTCACCGCGCGTTGCAGCGACGCTTCGAGCGGGATCAGCTTCATGTTGCCCTGCATGAAGTGCAGCAGGTCGCCGGCCGTCGACTTGACGCCATAGGCCTCCCGTCCCACCACCTCCATCTTCATGCGGATCGGCTTGCCCGCAGCCGTATAACCTTGCGCGTAATCGGCCTCGCGCGCGGCCGGCACGTCGATGAAGGTGTTCTTCAGCCCCAGGCCCGGAAACAGCCGCCCTTCCATCAGGCTGGTGGAATCCTGCTGCAGGCGGTTCGCGGTCAGGACGCCCAGGGTCCCGATGCTGATGTTCGAGTAGGTGCGAAAGGTGCCCGGTGCATGAGCGGCATGCCAGTGCTTCAGGTAGCTGATCAGCTCGGCTTCGTCGTGGACGTCGTCAGGCACCTGGATGGGCAGGCCGCCGGCCGTATGCGTGCCGAGATCGAGCAGGCGCACCTTGCCGAAATCGCTGCCGCTCAGCGGCGGCAGATAGGTTTCCACCTTGTCGCTGAGCGACAGCTGCTTGTCGACCTCGGCCAGCGATGCCAGCGTGGCCGTGAAGGTCTTGGATACCGAGCCGAGCTCGAACAGCGTCGCGTTCGTGACGGGCCGACCGCTTTCCTTCGACGCCACGCCGTAGTTGAAGACGTGCGCCTTGCCGTCCACCACCACGCCCACCGCCATGCCCGGGATCTGCTTCTCCGTCATAAGCGGACGTATGGTCTCGTCCACTACGGCCTGGACGCGATTGGCGGCCGCGAAGGCCGTGTCGGCGATACCGAGCATCGCGCCCGCGGCGCAGAACAGAACCGCCTGGGTCATGGCGGGCATCATCTTGCTGAACTTCATCGTGTGGCGTCCTTATCGAAAGCTGGGCCTGGAGAGCCGCCACTATCGCGGTTTCGGGGCCAGGCGACAAACGATGATAAATTGTCCATTGCCCTAGAAAAACTTATGACACCCTCATGCGCCCCAATTTGCCCCTGAACGCGCTGCGCGCCTTCGAATCCTCGTCGCGGCACCTGAGCTTCACGCGCGCCGCGCAGGAACTGAACGTCACCCAGGCCGCCGTCAGCCAGCAGGTTCGCGCGCTGGAGGAACGGCTCGGCGTCAGCCTGTTCAAGCGCCTGCCGCGCGGCCTGGCAGTGACCGACGAAGGGCTCGCGCTGCGTCCCGTGCTCAGCGATGCCTTCGACCGCATCGAATCCGTGCTGCGGCAGTTCGAGGGCGGACACTTCCACGAGGTGCTGACGGTAGGCGCCGTGGGCACCTTCGCGGTGGGATGGCTGATGCCTCGGCTGCGGTCCTTCCATGCGCTGCATCCCTTCGTCGAGCTGCGCCTGATGACGAACAACAACCTGGTCGACCTGGCCGCCGAAGGCCTCGATTGCGCGATCCGCTTCGGCGACGGCAACTGGCCCGGCACGCGCGCGCAGAAGCTGTTCGACGCGCCGCTCTCGCTGCTGTGCGCGCCGGACATCGCGCAGCGCCTGCGGGTGCCCGCCGATCTCGTCGGGGAAACGCTGCTGCGCTCCTATCGCGCCGACGACTGGATGAACTGGTTCGCGAAGGCGGGGCTCGCGCCGATGCCGGCGCGAGGTGCCGTGTTCGACTCGTCGCGATTGATGGTCGAGGCGGCAACGCAAGGCGCCGGCGTGGCGCTCGCGCCCGCCTCGATGTTCGCGCGAGACCTCGCCACGGGGCGCCTGGTGCGGCCGTTCGATATCGAAGTGCAAGCGGGCAGCTACTGGCTCATCCGGCAGAAAGGGAAGCCGGCCACGCCCGCCATGCAGTTGTTCAACCAGTGGATCGTGAAGCAGGCCGAGGAGGAAGGCTCGGCCGCATGAGGGCAAGCCGAGATGCTAGCGTCATCGCCCATTGGCCGAAGCCACGATCGCGGCGATCGCCGTATCCAGCGACGTGGTGCCGAATGCGCGCTCGCCGGCATCCGCCTCGACGTCGATGCGTCCCGCGTTGTGCGTATCGAACAGGTCGATGATCAGTTGCGCGTGCTGTTCGCTCGCACCGCCCTGGGCGAGGACCGACGCCCATTGATCCCGAGGCAGCGCCAGCGCCTTGACGGGACGGCCGCTGGCCTTCTCGATCGACTTTGCGACATCGTTCGCGGTGACGCGTGCCGGCCCCTCGATGCTCACGATGCGCGTTGCCGCGGCGCTCGGCCCATCGCTCAGGAGGCGCGCCGAAACCACGCCGACATCGCCCGCCGAGATGGTCGGGAAGCGCTTGTCGACGGGATCGTGGAAACTCGGCAGCGCGCCGCTCGACAAGGCCACCGGCAACACACGCGCCCAATTCTGCATATGCTCCGCCGAGCGCAACAGCGTGAGCCTGGGCGACACATCCCGCAAGGCTGCCTCGAGATGATGGAACAGCTTCGTGATGCCGGTATCGGCGTCGAGCTCGGCGCCGTAATCGGACAAGGCCAGCACGTGCAGATGGCGATGCGCGGCCAGCACGCGAGCGGTGACGTCGATGGTCTTGCGCATCGTGTCGGCTGGGCGCGCATCGTCCCGTGGCAGCGGAACCAGCACCTGAACGGCCTGCGCGCCGTCCAGCGCACGATCGAGTGCTGACTGATCGTGCAGATCGGCGAGCACCACCTCGCAGCCGATGCTCGCCAGCGCGGCGCCTTGCGCCGCATCGCGCACCACGGCCCGCACCGGCAGCGATGCCTGCCGCAATGCCGTCGCCGTGGTTTGTCCGACTTTTCCCGCCGCGCCAAGGATCACGTACATCGTTCGACTCCTGTTTCATTGGGGAGGAACCGAGCGTATCGCGGCATCACGGGCGATTCGCGCAGGAACGGATGATGATCAGCAGGAATGGATGACGGCCGCGCGGCGCGGCGGCAGGCGAGCCGCCGGGGATCGATGCATAATGCGCGAAACCGTGGCTGCCGAGGTGCCAACCGTGAATGCGATCAACCCTGCCGAGAGATTCCAGGCCGGTGCGCGCGAGCGCCTGCTGTCGAGCGACCGGCTCGGTTGGTCTGGCTTCGGCGCCGAGCTGGTCGGCATCGGCGCGGGCGTGCATCGCGTGCCGGCGGCGGCCGAGCATCGCGTCGGTATGCATATCGGCGCGCCGGTGAGCGCGCATTGCCGCTGCGACGGCCGCCGATCCTCGCGCATCCAGAGCCAGGGCGACGTCGACGTGATTCCGGCCGGCCTCGACGGCCAATGGGCCGACGATGCAAGCTGCACGATCCTGCGGATCGCCTTCACCGAGGAATTCGCGCAACGCACGCTGTCGCGGCTCGATCGACGCGGCGCCGTCGCGCGGATTGCGCCGCGTCTTCAGTGGCGCGATCCGCGTTTCCAGCATCTCGCCTGGGCCCTGCGCGCGGAACTCGAAGCGCCGTTTGCGTCCGACGCGCTTTATGCGGAAAGCCTGGGCGTGGCGATGATCATCCGGCTCGCGGATGGAGATGACGACTTAGCTTCGCGATCGACCAAGCCAGCCTTGAACCGAAGCGCTGCGATGCGCGTGGTCGACTATATCGATGCGCATCTCGACCGGAGCCTGACGCTCGCCGAGCTGGCCGAGGTCGCGGGGCTCAGCGTGCCGCATTTCAAACTCTTGTTCCGGCGGACGTTCGGAACGCCCGTGCATCGATTCGTGGTGGAGAAGCGCGTCGAGCGCGCGAAGCGTCTGCTTCTACAAGGCAAGCTTCCGGTCAGCCAGATCGCGCTCGATTGCGGCTTCGCGCATGCGAGCCATATGGCGCACTGGATGAAGCGCATGCTGGGGGTGACGCCCAGGGAGATCCTCAAGGATATCCAGCAAGCGTGAACCGGCAGCGGCACGAGCCGTTTGCGCCGTCATGTTCCTGAATGCTTGAGGCAGTAGACTCACGCGATCCGACCGACACGGTCACACGGAGACTCCATGCAACGCATTCGACATGCCTTGTGCGCACTCGCCCTTGCCCTGCCCTTCTGCGGCGCGGCGCAAGCCGACATCATCGATTCGTGGAAGTCGGTTCCGACGCCCCCGCCGCCGGCGCTGAAGTCGGTTTCCGTCACCGATCCCGCTCACACCGCGCTCCTGCTGCTCGATTTCGATGTCAGCACCTGCAACGAGAAGGAGCGCCCCGATTGCGCCGCCTCGCTGCCGGCCGTCGCCGGCCTGCTGGAGAAAGCGCGCCACGCGAACCTGATGACCGTCTATACGCTGACCAGCACCGGCACGCTCGCCGCGGTACCGCCAGCCATTGCCGCCAAGGGCGACGAGAAGGTCGTGCAATCCGGCGTGGACAAATTCCTCAACACCGATCTCGAGGCCGCCCTGAAAGCGAAGGGGATTCAGACCGTGATCATCGCCGGCACGGTGGCGCACGGCGCCGTGCTGTTTACCGCGAGCGAGGCGGCGCTGCGCGGCTTCAAGGTCGTGGTGGCAGTGGACGGCATGTCGAGCAAGGAATCGTTCGGAGAACTCTCGACGGCCTGGGTCCTGGCCAATGCGCCGGCCAATGTGAGCAAGAACATCACGCTGTCGCGCTCGGGCATGATCGGGTTTCCTCACTAGGCGATCCCGCGATCTCAGCTCATGACAGACGCTCCCGGTAACGCGCTCGATATCGTCCAGGAATTCTGGCGCTTGATGGCGACCAACGACTTTCACACTGTGGCAGCCGTTCTTGCCGAGGATTTCATCCTCGACTGGCCTCAGTCGAAGGAACGAATCCGCGGCGCCCGAAATTTCGCGGAACTCAACCAGGCTTACCCCGCGCAAGGCACCTGGGTGTTCAGGATCAATCGTATCGTCGCGAATGGCGGCGACGCCGTGTCGGACGTATCGGTCACGGATGGCACGGTGAGTGCAAGAGCGATCTCGTTTTTCACGGTGAAAGACGGAAAGATCTCGCACATCGTGGAATTCTGGCCCGAGCCTTATGAAGCCCCGTTCGATCGAACCCGGTTCGTCGAGCAACTTGAATGAACCCTGCGGCGCGGTCGCATCCAGCCCGACTAGCGCCCCCGTTTAACGTCAAACCGGCTGATTGTCGGTAAAGAAATCCACCAGGCTCCAGGGCGCCTCGGCGCCGAGGCAGATCTCGGTGAGCATCGGTTCCGCCTGCTCCGCCTCGGCCGCGCTGCGCGGGAACAACTCCCTTTCATACGCCGCCAGCGCCGCCTCGATATCGTCCGGGCTCGCGGCAATCGCCTGCGCCAGCAGCGCGCCATCGAACATCGCCAGGTTCGCGCCCTCGCCCGAAGGGATCATCAGATGCGCCGCGTCGCCCAGCAGGGTCACACCCGGCACGCGATCCCAGCGATGCGCGCTCGGCAGCGAATACAGCGGCCGTGCCACCGGCGCCGAATCACCTGCCGTGATCAGGGCCGTCAATGCCGGCGCCCAGCCCTCGAATTCACCGGCAACGACAGCCCGCGCCGCCGCCGAATCGGAGAAATCGATCGCATCGATCCACTCGCGAGGTTTGTTCAAGGCCACATAGGCATGCAACACCCCCGCCGGTTCGCGATGCGCGAAGATGCCCCGGCCCGGCGCCAGCGCGAACAGCGCGCCGCCGCCCACGGCTTCCGCGCTCGCCGGATGGCGCGCATCGCTATCGTGCAGGTAGGTTTCGACGAAGCTCGTGCCCGTGTACTCCGGCTTCGCGTCCGACAGCAGCGCACGCACCCTGGACCACGCGCCGTCGGCACCCACCAGCAGGTCACAGCTCGCCTCCGTGCCGTTGACGAAGCGCATCCGATGCCGGCCGCCATCAATCGGCACCACCTCGCTCAGCTTGTGCCCCCATCTCACCGCGCCTTCCGGCAACGACTCCAGCAGGATCCGTCGCAACTCGCCGCGCAGCACTTCCGGGCGCCCGCCCGTGCCGTCATCGGCTCGCTCGTACAGCAGCACGCCATCCTTGTCGAACACGCGCGAGGCCTGCCCGCCGGGATGGATCAGCGCCACAAAGGCCTCATATAGCCCCGCCGCACGGAGCGCGACCTGCCCGTTGTGCTCGTGGATATCGAGCATGCCGCCCTGCTTGCGCGCCTCGGCCGATACATCGGCCTCGTAAACCGTCGCGGCGATGCCGTGGACATGCAGCACCCGCGCCAGCACCAGGCCGCCCAGCCCTGCTCCGATGATTGCAATGGAAGTCGTCATCCTGACCCTCGTTGATTCGCGACAACAGGCTCATCATGAACCGTCGCATGGAACGTCATTCCATGGCAATCTTGGAACAACATTCCATAGAGGTCAAGATCCGGCATGGCCACCCAGTCACGCAGCCCGCAGCGACGCGAATCCTCGTTGTCGCGAGAACAGATCATCGAGGCGTCGATCGAGATCCTCGACAATGCCGGGGAAAGCGGCCTGACCTTCCGCGCGCTGTCGCAGCACCTGGCCACCGGGCCGGGCGCGATCTACTGGCACGTCGACAACAAGCACGACCTGCTGAGCGCCGCCTGCGATGCCATCCTGGCCGGCGCGATGGCGCCGCCCTCGCGCCGCGTCTCGCCGAAAACGGCGATCCGCACACTCGCGCTGAGCCTGTTCGACACGATCGACGCGCATCCCTGGATCGGCTCGGCGCTCAACCGCGTGCCGGGCCAGTTGCCGATGGTTCGCATGCTGGAGCGCATCGGCCAGCAGGTTCGCGCGCTGGAGGTGCCCGAACGCGCGCTGTGGAGCACCGTCCAGGCGCTGCTGAGCTACATCCTCGGCGTGAGCGCGCAGAACGCGGCGAACGCGCGGATCGCGCAGGAGCTGGACGTCGAGCGCGCCAGCTTCCTCGACGAGATCGCCACCGCCTGGTCCGAGCTGGATCCCGACACCTTCCCCTTCACCCGCAGCCTGGCCAAGCAAATGCGCACGCACGACGATCGCGAGGATTTCCTGGCCGGCATCGACCTGATCCTCGCCGGCATCGAGACGAAACGGGCACGCTGAGCCTTTCCCCGAAGCCATGCAAAAAGGCCTGCTCATCGAGCAGGCCTTCGTCCTTGCATGCGCAAGCAGGCATCAGTGCCCGAGCGATTCGATCTTCTCGCCGCCCGGCGCCGCCTGTTGCGGCCGCACGCTCTGCTTGACCAGCAACGCGACGCAGGACACCAGCCCCGCCACCGCGATGGTCGCGAACACGTTCGCGAACGAGACGTGCCGCGCGGCCAGCTCCGCCACCAGGAACGAGCCGGCGATGCCGCCGAAGCGCCCGATCCCGAGCATCCAGGCCACGCCGGTGCCCCGCCCGGCGGTCGGGTAGAAGGCCGCAGCCAGCGCCGGCAACGAGGACTGCGCGGTATTCATCAGCACGCCGGCCAGGAACACGATCAGCACCAGCGCGCCGACATTGCCGGCCGCCTGCCCGATGAAGTAGACGCTCACGGCCGTCAGCGCGTAGCAGACGGCCACCACGCGATTCGCATTGAAGCGGTCCATCAGCACGCCGCTCAGCACGGCGCCCACGCCGCCGAGGGGGAACAGCGCCGAGATCAGCGTGGCCGTCTTCGGCGCGAGCCCGGCATCCTTGAGCAGGATCGGCATCCAGTTGATCGAGGCGTAGAAGATCACCAGGCCCATGAAGTAGGCGATCCACAGCATCACCGAGCCGACGATGTACTGGCGCGACAGCACCACCGCCGCGCCCTTGCCGCCGGTTTGCGGCGCCGTCTCCGTCATCACGAAGGAGCCGGCCTGCATCGCCGTGGCCGAGACGCGCGCCAGCGTCTCGCGAATCCGCTCGAGCGGCTTGCCGGTCGCCACCATGAAGCGCACCGATTCCGGCATCTGCGCCAGCAGCGCGACCACCAGCACCAGCGGCGCGATCCCGCCCAGCATCAGCACGCTGCGCCAGCCGAACTGCGGGATCATCCAGGCCGCCAGGAAACCGCCGAACGCGGCGCCGAGCGGGAAGCCGCAGAACATCAGATTGATCACGGTGGCGCGGCGCTTGTCGGGGCAGAACTCGCCCATCATGGTGACCGCGTTCGGCATCGCCGCGCCCAGGCCGACGCCCGTCACGAAGCGCAGCGTGGTCAGCTCGCCGATGCTCGACGAGAACGCCGAGCCCAGGCAGGCCACACCGAACAGCAGCACCGAGCCGATCAGCAGCGCGCGCCGCCCGAGCCGGTCCGACAAGGGCCCCGAGGCCAGTGCCCCGCAGGCCAGGCCGAACAGCGCCGCGCTCAGCACCGGCGCCAGATCGGGCTTGCTCAGGTGCCACTCCGACAGCAGCGAGGGCGCGATGAAGCCGATCGCCGCGGTATCGAAACCATCCAGCAGCACGATCACGAAGCACATCAGGAAGATGAGCCATTGGAACGCGCCGAACGGCTGTTCGTTGATGAACGTCTGCACGTTCACGACGGGGCTACGACTCATCGCAAGTCTCCTGCGGCGGTGGGCGGACTGCGCCGCCTCGGTCACGTTGATCGGTTCGACATGGCGATAAATTCGCCTGACGAACAATGGTTCCAAAGTTGAACACTGTAGTGTTGCAACGCAAGATCGGTCAACGCGGGGTACTACCAATGCCAATCGTCATCATGCAGAAAGCCCCTTGTCGGCTTCGGCCGGCAAGGGGCTAGCGATGGCTTTGCGAGGGTCGAGGCGCCCGCCGGCGCCGGGCTTTACCGACCCGCGATCGCTCAGTTGTCGATCAACCCCAGCCGGATCAGGCTTTCGGCGCTGGCGACGATCGCGTCCTCCTGCGAGCGCGGCGCCCAGCCCAGCAGGCGGATGGCCTTCTCGCTGGTGACGTTCATGTCCACGCCGAGCAGCGGGAGCAGCCCCTTCATGGCCGGATTGCCGAGCACCACCTCGTCGGGCAGCAGCGCCGTCGGCACCTTGCTGGCGGCCTCGCCCAGCCGTTCGCGCAGCACCCTGGCGACATCCGCCATCCACAGGCTCGCGCCGCCGGTGGCCAGGAAGCGCTCGCCCTTGGCGGCCGGCTCGGTCATCGCCAGCAGGTGCAGGCTGGCGACGTCGCGCGCGTCGACGAAACCCGAGTTGATCCGCAGATAACCCGGCTGCCCGTTCAGCAGGTTCCTGATCAGGTGGATCGAGTGCGAATAGTCCGCGCCCAGCACCGGGCCCACCACGGCCACCGGATTGACGGCCGACAGTTCGAGGCCGCCGCCTTCGCGCGCGATGAAATCCCAGGCGGCGCGTTCGGCCAGCGTCTTCGACTTCTGGTACGGCGCGATATGGCCGTCCACGTCGCTCCAGTCGGTTTCGTCGAAGGGGCGGCGGTGATCGGCACCGTGCCCGGCGCCGATCGCACCGAATGCCGAGGTCAGCACCACGCGGCGCACGCCGTTGTCGCGAGCGGCGCGCAGCACGCGCAGGTTGCCCTCGACGGCGGGACGGATCCAGGCCTGCTCGTCCTCGTTGGCGTATTCGCCCGAGGGCGTCGGCGAGGCGCCGTGCATTACGTAGGCGCAGCCGCTGGCGGCTTCGTCCCAGCCCGCGTCGTCCGCCAGGTCGGCCACCACGAAGGAAAGCCGATCGCCGGCCTCGACGCCGCCCGCCGCGAGCTGCCGGCGCACTTCCGCCTCGCGCGACAGCGAGCGGACCGTGGTGCGCACGCGATAACCCTGTTCCAGCAAGGCCAGCATGCAATGCTGGGCGATGAAGCCGGTCCCGCCGGTGACCAATACCAGATCCTTGCTCGTGTCCGGCTGCGGAATTTCCTGATTCGACGACATGACAGCGCCTTCCCTTGATAACGATGAGCCGCCAGCTTAAGGCGCCGCCTCCGGACGGAGAATGCTTGAAAGTGCGCTTTACTTGCGTGATAGTGCGGACATGACTTCAGATCCCCTCTCCGACATCCTCAAGCTGGCCAAGGCGGAATCGCTCGTCACGGGCGGTTTCTCGGCCGGCGCCCCGTGGGCGATCCGGTTTCCGGCGCCTGCCTCGATCAAGTTCTTCGCCGTGATGCGCGGGCATTGCTGGGCCTGCTTCGAGGGTGAGAGCGAAGCCCTTTACTTCGAATCGGGCGATGTGGGGCTGTTGTCGGCGCGGCGCTCCTTCGTGCTGTCCAGCGATCCGTCGTTGGAGCCGGTCGATGCGATGAGCCTGTTTTCCGGCGCCGGCAAGTCGACGGCGGTGATCGGCGACGGCCGGGATTTCGCGCATATCGGCGGCCATGTGCTGCTCGATCCCGAGGGCGGGCGGCTGCTTACCAGTGTGTTGCCGCCGTGGATCCGTATCCAGGCGGCGGCGCCGCAGGCTGCTGCGTTCAGGCAGTTGCTCGCGCAGCTCGTCGAGGAACGTTCGGATCCGCTGCCGGGTACGCAGCTGGCCTCGGCGCATTTGGCTCAGTTGCTGTTTATTCAGATCCTGCGTGCCCATATGGCGAATGAGGAAGCGCTGCCGGCTAGCTGGTTTCGGGTGATGTGCGATCGGCGGATTGCGCCTGCGCTGACGTTGATGCATGGCGAGCCGGCGCGTAATTGGCGGCTCGATGAATTGGCCGAGGCCTGCGCGATGTCTCGTACCACGTTTGCGCTGCGCTTTCGGACGGCGGCGGGGATGGCGCCGTTGAGTTATCTGGCCGATTGGCGCATTCGTTTGGCGGAGCGGGCGTTGCGGGAAAGTAGCAGCTCGGTGGCGCAGATTGCGGAATCGGTTGGGTATACCTCGGAGAGCGCGTTTAGTAATGCGTTCAAGAAGGCGACGGGGCAGTCGCCTAGGGGGTATCGGGGGGGCGTGTGGGATGCTGGTGCGGCTGATAGGGCGGAAGGGGTGGTTGTTGAGCTCGAAGCGGTAAAAAACGAGTAAGAGGCATGGCAGGCGTGGGGAGTCGGAGTATCAACAAGCGTGTGCACAGATAACCCACGACTTAGGTCCAGTCCCACCGCGGGTGTCCAGGCGAGACCGTCAGAGCGCATGCGAATGGCCTACTGCCGCGCGGAAGTAGCAGCCTAGCGTTGGATGCGATTGACTATAGCCGACGCATTCCGGCGATCAAGTTTTGGTCATCGACGTCCACCCCTCACTCAGAACCAGCCATTTGCGTTCACAGTCCTTTCGCGGCTCTTTCCAGCACGTTGGGCACGAATCCCCTCTTCGTCGCCTTGCCTTCGCCCGATCTTTCCGTCTTCAGCCGCTTCAAAAGCACTGCGGCTGGTTCATCGCTCGGGTCCTGTGGAACGAGTTCGCCACGGAAGGCTTTGGCGAGCAATGCTGGCGTAAGCCGTGAAAGTGCGGCACTGGCCGTGGCATGTCGAACGATCAATGAGTCTGCTAAAGCAAACAGCACATCTACGCGACGTACAATTTCCCGCTGCTCATCTAAAGAAGGCAGATGAATTTCCACGGCCTTGACATCACTTTGGTTGATACTGGCTTGGTTAACGGCGTGCTTCGCGTGGCTAATCAAGTTCGATCGCCCGCGGGGGCTACAAAGAGCGATCCGAAGATATTTCGGCAACAGATCCGCCACAGTTCGAATACGCATCATGTTGCTCTCGAACACACACGGTTCATCTAAGCCTTCAATCAACGCACATTTTCCGAGATGCTCAATGCTATTCACACGATTGATAACAATATCGCCATTCCGCAAGCCGTATTGCTCCATTTCTGATTCGACAACTCCCAACCTTTTTAGATTATCAAACGACGTGACATAGCCATCACTGAAACTATCAATCCGCAAAATACGCGTACCGTCACCATAACTCGATGCCGGTTTGTAAAGCCCATTTTTCGGGCCATCTGCAATCAGTTCGCCAAGCGCGTGTCGTCGCCATAGTGACTCGGCTCGACTGCTGCGCCAATCGCCCGTTAAAGCGCCTGACGTAGCGGCTTCGAGCACGGCCTGTCGAAAACGCCCAAGGATTCCAGGCACCCGGTCGAGCCGTTCACGACACGCATCCACGCGTGCGAGCACTGCATCGAGCTTGTCAGCGATGCGCTTTTGCTCAAGCATTGGAGCCAAAATGAACGGCGCCTTCTTGCCCGCATCAGTACCCAGTCTCGGCATGTTGACACCGTGACTAACCTGATTCACGTAGGCCATAAATGCCGGATGCCGCATCCAGTGAAACAGATATCGCCCGTGCACAGCCGCGTTGCTTTGCAAAGGTACGATTTCAGTAGTACAGACCCCATCTGAATCAGCCCAAAGGACCTTATTCAAATATGGCCGGAGCTTCCCGTACAGTACATCTCCTGTCTTGAATACATTCTTTGTACTCTTCGATTTTCGATCAGAGAACGTGAGGCGCTGTATGAGCCGCGAACGATCCTTTTCGATATCCTCCAGCTCGAGAACCCACGTTTCGGGAGTGATTACCGCAGGTTCGACCTTCGTCGTCTTCCCGTAATCGATTACTTCGCCAAGTTCAATTGATGACCACGACTCAGGCATTTCGATTGATTGGTTCGTGGTCACGATTCGAGATCCTCCCCAAGCTGTGCGAGGATAGCCTTCAGTTCATCAACGGCGGCCTTCAACTCGTCAATCGCCTCATGAGCAAGCACAACGGGATCTGGCAGATCGGACGCATCGCTCGCGTTTTCATCTTTAAGCCATGAGATATCCAAGCGATCAGCACGGTCCTTTATCCATTTTCGACTGAAAGCGCGAAAACGACCATTCTCACCTTCGTCGACGCGCTTGCTACTTCCATCTATTGCATTGCCGTACGCAGCTTCAAATTCCGCGAAATATTCGCGCGTTAGCGGAGTTCGCTTGCCGAAACTTGGGGCATTCGCCCGAAGGTCATAAACCCAGACCTTCTTCGTGATATCAGTCGCGGACTGGCTCACCTTATTGAAGAAGAGCACGTTGGTCTTCACACCTTGCGCATAGAATATGCCGGTAGGCAAACGCAGAATCGTGTGCAGGTTGCACTTGTTCATTAGGTCGCGCCGAACATCAGCACCGACGCCAGCTTCAAATAGCACGTTGTCCGGCACAATCACAGCCGCGCGTCCGCCATCCTTGAGATGCCGCACGATGTGCTGCAAGAATGCGAGCTGCTTGTTGCTCGTCTCATACGTAAGATCCTCGCGGGTTGCGCCACCCCCACCTTTCGCTGTACCGAATGGCGGATTGCTGAGAATAATGTCGGACTTGGGCAGGGCGGTCCCTGCACTGCCGAGCGTATTCCCGATGTGGACGACTCCCTCATCGTCACCCTCCATGCCGTGCAGCATGCAGTTCATCAACGCGAGCCGCCGCGTGCTCGACACTAGCTCCATGCCTACAAACGCCCTATTGCGCTGGAATGTGCGCTGCTTCTCGTTTAGGTCGTAGAGGTCGTCCGTCTGCGCTTTGATGTACGCGTCCGCTGCGATGAGAAAGCCCGCTGTGCCTGCTGCCGGGTCTTGGATCGTTTCGCCCGCCTGAGGCTTGATGATGTGGACGATGCTGTCAATCAGCGGACGCGGCGTGAAATATTGGCCTGCACCCGACTTCGTCTCGTTTGCGTTCTTCTGCAGCAAGCCTTCGTACAGGTCACCGAGCCCGTCGCGCTTTGCCGAGAACCAATCGATAGCATCAAGGCTCTTGACGAGCTGTTCGAGGTGTCGAGCCTCCTTCAGGCTCGTCTGCGCGTCGGCGTAGATGGCGGCGATCAGCTTGTCGGTACTTTGGCTGAGGGACAGCAGCATCGCGCGATAGTGATTCAGGAGGTTCAACCCGCTCCTGCCGGTCAAGTCAGCCCAGCGCGCCCCTTCGGACAGCTTGTGCTTGGTAAGCAGGCCATTCTGCGTGTTCTCATGTTCCATCTTGATGAACAGTAGCAGGACCAGCTCGGTTACGTAGTTCGTGTAAGTGATGCCATCGTCACGAAGCACATCACACAGGTTCCAGAGCTTCTGGACGATATCGTTGTTACTCATGGGAGCAAGTTCTTGAGAGGATCGCGGGGGTCAATGACGCAGGGGCGAAGTGATCCCCAACATGAGAATTATGCCACTTGCGGCCAGAGCGCCCCGGCAAGGCCTTGCAGCACATCATCGAGTTTTTCGCCCAAGGTCTTGTTCAGCAGCTTGGCGCCGCCATCGTTGGCAAACGTGGTGTTAACGAACTGTTCATCGATAACCACCTCATGCACGAGTTGCTTCGCCAGTCGTTCAAGCCATCTGCGTTGTACATGAGTCCAGTTAGTCATCTTGTAAATACCTTCCATCGCATGCGCAACGCGCTGATCAAAAGGAAGGAGAGCCTCGCCGATTGCTGCCTGCCGGATGTAGCCAACGATGCTGGCAGCTATCTCCTGGTTAGTCTGGTTACGCCACGCGGTTCTGATCTTCGCTTCCGTGTATCCATGTTCGTCGAGCAGGAGACGAACCGCGCGCAAATCGGCGCGTGTTAGGTCCTTCGGCCGATTCACAACCACCGACAGAGCAGCCGACTCATTCATCTGCTTGCGGATGAAGTTGGTGAAACTGTCGAGGTAGTCTTCTGGTCTACCAAACTCGCCATAGCTTTGCTCACGCAGTACCAATTCATCTGTATGCTCCGAGATGATCGGCATATGCTCCGTCCCAGCAAGTTGCCTCACCTCGGCGAGCTGGTCCAATAGCTGCTTGTGCTGGCACATGAATTCGGCCGCGCCAGTCGGCCCAAGCTCGCGGAGGTATTCGTGTAGCTTGTTCGCAGGCACACCCCACGTCTGTTCAAGCTCGGCGAGCCGCTCTTGCAGCGCTGGCCTCTTTTCCGCCTGATGCGCGGCCTTCCGGAGCACGCGCATTAGGCTTTGGTTTAGCGCATCAAGCACTTCGTGAGCATGCGTCCTTTGGGGGGTACTACCCGGCGCATCGAAACTCGCGGGGTCAGTGAGCTCATCAATGAGTTGTTCAATGGTGACGCTCGGGTCCTTCACGAGCGGCTTCATGGTCGTCACGTCCTCAAGCGCCGCATAAATGTCGACGGGATCGTAGATCTTGAAGACGGTTTTTCCAATTTCATCGCATCGGCGCGTGGCGCGCCCGATCATCTGCTCGTAGAGGATCCGGGACCGCACCCGGCGCAGGAAGACAAGATGGCAAATTGGTGGCACATCGATACCAGTAGTAAGCAGGTCCACCGTGATAGCAATGCTGGGGAATCTCTCGTTCTTGTACAGGCGGATTAGCTGGCTCACCTTATCGGATTGACCGGTGATCTTTTTCACCGCTGTTTCGTTATAGTCGTCTCCGTATTGCTCCTTAAACGCCTCGTCGAGCAGACGCTTGACCATATCTGCGTGCAAATCGGTTGCGCAGAAGATTAGAGCCTTTTCTTCGCCGAAGGGGTCGAATTCCTTCGCCAACTCGGCGCAGATGACTTTGTTGAACTGCTCGCTAATGACGCGGCGGTTAAACGATTCCACATTGAAGTTGAGTTCGTCATCCAGCTCGGAGAATTCCAGCTCGCCGGTTGCCATATTGATGGCCGTGATCTTCTCGCCTTTCTCGAACTTAATACCGTTCTTAGACAGCAACGTCTCATACCTAATTGGCGGTTCATGGTCAATCAGCCAATCGTCTGCGACAGCGTCCCGGTAAGAGTACGTATAGACCGGTTTTCCAAATATCTCCGTCGTGTGCTTCGCCGGTGTTGCTGTGAGCCCGATCTTTACAGCGTCGAAGTAGTCCAGAACCCGTCGATAGCTCGACATGTATTGTGCCTGGTCGCGCACTACCATTTCGCCCTCGGTCATCTCCTGGTCCAGCGTATAGCCGCGATGCGCTTCATCGACAATAATGCAATCGAACTCATCGATGCCCGGAGGGACATCAGATTGCAGGATGCGCCGAACCATCGCCTGAACCGTCGCAACTTGGACGCGTGTTTCAGCCTCAGCGGACATATCCCCCAGCTCGGCAACGTTGTAGATCTTCGATAGCGGCTGATTCTGCTCAAGCAATGCCTCGTCGAATGCGTCGGTCGCTTGCTGGCCGAGCGCAGTGCGGTCCACGAGAAAGAGGATTCGTCGAAAGCGCTCAGTTTTCAGCAGCCGATACATGAGACCGATAATCGTTCGGGTCTTGCCAGTGCCGGTGGCCATTGCAACGAGAATCGCCCGTTGTCCCTGCGACAGGGCCGTTTCGACTCCCTGGATTGCCTTGATTTGGTAATCGCGTAGTCTCAGATAGTCGAAGCCCTCCTGTGCGAGTTTGGCTTCGGCCTCGTCCTTGCTTCGCTCCAATCGATCGATCAGACCGTCCGGCTGATGAAAACCAACGAGTGCGTCGGCCAGATTCGACGGCACACGAAGGTCGCGGAACCATGTGCCACTATGTTCGCGCAATTGTTCAATATACGGGCGACCGTTGCAGGAGTAAGCGAATGGGACCTGGAAAAATCCACCTTGCCCGTCGGGCCATGGTCCGTGTTGTCCGGCCGCCTTCCAGGCGGGCGAATGATCAGGTGCAAGTTGGAAGCCGCGCGAATATCGCTCTGCCTGTCCAATCTTCCCCGCGACGTTTTTGTTGATGCTCTTCGCCTCAACCACCGCGATCGGCCTCATCCCGACGAAGAGTATGTAGTCGGCAGACTGCTTGCCCAGCGTGGGCCATTCGGCAATGGCCTTGTTCTTTCCTGCCTCAGGTCGCGCGCCCTTGGCATAAGTCAATTGTTGTGTGTCCGCGCCCCATCCCGCGTCGACTAGCTGTTGGTCGATAAGGATACGCGTCAGCTCTTCATTCAGCACGAGATTCTTCGTTGCCTTTTTCGTGCTCGCCTGTGCCTCCTTGGCTTGTTGCGCGCCAAGTTGCGCCTGGAACTGCTTTACCTTTGCATCGAACTCTTCCTGGGCATTCTTGAGGGCCGCCTCTTGCTCGTGCGCTAGCTCCTTGTATGTCTTCGCCTCAGCGTCCATCTGCAACGCGAGCGTCTCGTACTCCTGTTTCTCCTGCGCGACGAGGTCGGCGAGCTGCTGGTTGTCTTCGAGCGTTTGTGAGGCGGCTTTCAGTTGCGCCTTGAGCTGATCGATCTCGTTTTGGAGATCGCGTAGGTGTGAGCTGGGGTCCGCTGGCGGAATAAACGGGCCGGGTTTGAATGCAGTGCCTTGCTTTCCAAATGATTCATGGAACCAGATGGCGAGCGAGCGCGCGACCTTGAGACCATCCATGGCCTCCTTGTGCTGAGTCTTGAATTCGTGTGTGGCCTTGTTTCCTTCCACGCGCAGCGTGTGGAAGAGTCCCCGGATGGTCCGGTCGAGCCCAGCCTCACGCTCCAACCGATAGAGCAGGTCGGCTTGACTCATCTGCTCGAACTCCACGCCCAATCGTGAGGCGAGGTCCTGAGCCATTGCCTCACCGAATTGCCGAAGCTTGATCAGTGTCGTATTGGGGTCGGCGGCAAATGCATTTTCCGCTGCCGCGCCTAGTTGCGCGAGGAGTGGCGAGTGCTCGGCGAGGAAGCTGAAGTTCCCGGAATGGCTCACGATTGTTGGTCTGGTTGTTTTTTGTGTCAAGAGAATACGCCAAACGACCGAGCATGAAAATGCCCCCACCCTCTTCTTGCTTCATTACAAAAAGGCCTCGACACTTGCAGGGAGCCTGTGCGATATCGCCGACTCAAGCGAGTGCGTGGCGCGATCTGCCTCGACACCGCTACATCGCGGCCAGACCAGCGCTAGAGCAAGCGCCGCACAGCCGTGGGCACACAGGGGGTAAATCAACCTTCGGGCTGAAAAAACGAAAAGGGGTTAGTTACACAGGCCGCTAACCCCCTTGAATTCGTTGGTCTGAGCGATGGGATTGGAACCTACGACCTCTGCCCCCAAATCACACGCCGTATGCCTCGATGAGCGGTTGATCGCACAATCACGGTCGTTCGACGACGGTGCGTAAATGACCGCTCATGGCCAGAAGCCGACGGATACTGTGGACAGCCCCCATTCCTCCCCTTCCACCAACGACCAATCAAAAGCCCCTCGCCACCCGATTCCCACCAACACCACCCCACTAAATCGTTACAATCGCGACCTCCCCCCCATCGACAGCATCGAATTCGAAACATGCTGACTTCCTATTTCTGGAGCGGCGACGCCATCCGCAGTCGACGCGTCAGTGACATCGTTCTATCAGGCACGGTCGACGTGCCTGTTCCCTCCGCACGCGTACTCGCGGATTGGGAAAGGGAAACATCGTCGCGGCTCGTACTGGAACCTGGGGATGTCGAGGCAATGCCTTTGGCGCGAACGCAGGCGCGCTGGCCGGACTACAAGCGCTGCGTGCAGGCAATGTCCGACTGGACGTGCGTACTGGGGCTGCCCACCGTGCTTGCTTCCAGCGACGTGGCCCTCATGGCGTGTCGTGGCGCGAGGTACCACCATGACGGTGCGCAATATGGCGGTGCGGCCTTCTGCAATCTCTTCCTGAGCGAGGACCGGGGGCTGGACTTGCATTTTCCCTCTACGGGCCACCGTATTCCCCTGACCCGGGGAACAGCCGTGATATTCGATACCGGCCAGCCTCATGGCGTCATCCAGCGCCACAGTAGCGGCTTTAACGCGGTCGATTTCGCGCCGGACCAGGATTGCACCCAGATATTCCTGACTTGGGAGCTTCCCATCGAAGACGCCCAGGTAGGGCAAGCGCTCGAGGTCGTCTTCGACGTTGCCCCAGCGACCGCGCTGCACCTGGATGAGGAGCAAGTCTGGTCGAACGGCGCACCCGCCGCTGTATGCCCGGAATCTGGTCGCTGGCACCGGGCCGACTGATTGTCCGGGTCACATCCTGGCGTTACCGTGGCACGCCGGACAGGCGTCTGTTCAGCACGATAGCCGGCTAATCGGCTGGCCGCATGCCTTGCACAAACCCTGCCCCTGCATTGACAGGCGATTTTCGGCAATCTAGTTTACTGGAAAACACATCCAGCAAACTGGAACCGCCCCGATGACCATCCACGACCGAATCGCCGAACGCCTGCGCGCCCTGCGCGATGCCCGCGGCTGGTCGCTCGAAACACTGGCCGAGCACAGCGGCGTGAGCCGCTCGAACATTTCCCTGATCGAACGCGGCCAGAGCAGCCCGACCGCCGTCGTGCTCGACAAGCTCGCCACCGCGCTGGCCGTGCCCCTCTCCTCGCTATTCGGCGAAAGCGACGAGAGCGAGGCCCCTTCACCAATCGCCCGCGCCGCCGATCAACCGCTATGGACCGACCCCGCCTCGGGCTACCAACGCCGCCAACTCTCGCCGGCGCTGCGCTCGCCGATCCAGCTCGTCGAAGTTCACTTCCCACCCGGCGCGCGCGTCCACTTCGACACCAGCGCGCGCGACGCCGACATCCACCAGCAGATCTGGCTGCTCGAAGGCGTGATGGAGATCACCGCCGGCACCATCGCCTGGCGGCTCGAGGCCGGCGACTGCGTGGCGATGCGCCTCGACAGCCCGATGCAATTCCACAACCCCACGCGCCGGGCCGCCCGCTACCTGGTGGCACTGAGCACGCGCTGATCCGAGCCATCATGACCTCGCAAACCACGCCCGCCCAAGCCCCCCGCATCCGCCGCCTAGACGCCGACGAGGCCCGCGCGAAGATCCCCGAACTCGCCGAGGTATTGATCGATTGCGTCGAGGGCGGCGCCTCGGTCAGCTTCATGCTGCCGATCGCGCGCGACACCGCGCTGCGCTTCTGGCAAGACGTGGCCGACGAGGTCGCGCTCGCGCGGCGCGTGCTGCTGGTGGCCGAGGATGCAGCCGGCATCGCGATCGGCACCGTGCAGATGATCACCGCGCAACCGGAAAACCAGCCGCATCGCGCCGATATCGCGAAGATGCTGGTGCACCGGCGCGCGCGCCGGCAAGGCGTGGGCGAGGCCTTGATGAAGGCCGTCGAGGCGATCGCGTCAGAGGAAGGAAAGACCGTGCTGGTACTCGATACCGTCACGGGAGGCGCCGCGGAGCGGCTCTATCGCCGCGCGGGCTGGCAGCGCGTGGGCGACGTGCCCGGCTTCGCGCTGATGCCGGATGGCGCCTTGTGCGGCACCACCTTCTACTACCGGCACGTCGCCGCGAGCTAAGCGCGCCTTGGGCTGAACGACCCAGCGCTCACAGCGTGGCCTCGCCCACCTGCACGCGGCCGCGCAGCCGCTTGCGCAGCCAGAAGGTCCAGACCATCAAGCCGCCGAAGGTCACATAGCTGAGGATCGGCGTAACCACCAAGGTGCGCTCGATCGGCCAGTTCCAGGCGCACCAGCTACGCACGCTGCACTCGATCACCAGCCCGAGCCCCCACATCAGCGTGATGAGACGCAGGGCCGAACGCACCGAGGCGCTGTCCTCCCACAAGCGCTCGAAGCGCTCCACGCCGCCCTCGCCTTCGCGCGCCACGGTGGCGCGCGTCAGGTAGTAGGTGATCGGCCGCTTGAACACCAGCGACACCAGGAACACCACGCCGATCGTGCCCGACACGAAGGACTCGCGCACCAGCAGCAGGCGCGGGCTGCCGCCGCCGGCCATCAAGGCGATCGACAGCGCGATGCCGAGCAGCGCGATGGCGGAGAGCGCATCCACGCGCCGCGTCCTGGCGAATTCGACGATGCCCCACAGCAGCGGCGGCACGGCCGAGGCATACAGCGCGCCCGATTCTCCCCAGCTCGGCAGGGCGAGCCGGTACACCACCCACGGCAGCACGAAATTGACGGCCAGCTCGGCGACGAAGGCAACGCGGATCTTCACGGGAGGGGAACCTCGCGGATAAAACAGGGCGGGGTCAGTATAAAGGCGAACGGCCACCGAGGTGGCCGTCGCATCGCCGGTGCCGCGCAAGGGCGGCGAGGCGGATATCGCGCGCGGCGCCTACAGCGCGACCGGCGCGTTGCCGCGACGCGGCACGGCAACCAGCCCGCTGCGTTCGACCAGCGCGCCGAACAGCAGGCCGATGGTGGTCCACAGAATCGCCTGCATGCCGATCGCGGCGACGCGGAACTTCCACAGCACCACGGCCGGGAACGCTGCCGGCACCTCGTTGATGGTGGGCAGCGCGAACTGCACGGCGGCGATGATCGCGATATAGAGCAGCCCCGCCACGATCGAGGCGTTCCACTGCCCCATGCGCGCGGCCAGCGCGCGCCGGAAGTTCAGCGAGAACACGCCGACCGCGATCGAGATCGCGATCATCAGGAAGAACAGCCCGGTGCGATAACCAATAGTGTCCGGATCGCCCACCGAGGGCGGGTTCGCCGGGTACTTGAGGTTCGGCACGACCACCAGCGAGACGAAAGCGGCCGCCGCGAGGCAGGCCGACAGCGTGCGCGGCTGGCGGCTGCCGATGCGGCCGTGCACGAAGGCGAAGGTCAGCGCGAACAGGCCGCCGAGCGCGGCGCCATAGACGATCACGCCGGTGCCGAGGCCGAGCCCGGCCTGGGTCGGCCGGCTGACGAGCTCGGGCTCGGGCGCCTCGCCCTTGGCCGCATCGATCTTCTCCTCGAAGGCGATGGCTCGATCGACCTGCGGCTCGCCGGCGAAACGGGCGAAGCCGAACACGAGGATCCCCGCGGCGATGCCGGCCAGCATCCCGCGTACCAACAGTTTTCCGACCATGGAGCCCCCGTCAGTGGCAGGGGAAGCCGAGCAGGTGGCGCGCGTCGTGCACGAACTCATGCACGTACATGCCCGGCACGATCGAGGTCGCGCCTTCCTCGGCGCCGACGAAGTACAGCGCCAGCAGCATCAGCAGGCCGCCGAACACGATCCACGGCATCAGCTCGCGGACCGGAATGGGCGCCGGCATGGCAACCGGCTTGAGGGTGGCTTCGGACATATTCGACTCTCCAGGGGATGACGCGCCCCGCTCGACAATGACTGTCAACGGAATGAAAGGATGCTCCATGTGCAGGTCTGGCTTCCGGGAAGGCCGGCTCCCCGGTTACAGTGGCGCGACCGCGCCGGCTTCGCACCGGCTTCCGCACATCGCAACGGCTGGATTCTACGCAAGATGGGCGGCGAACGGAAATCGCGCGCCGCCATGCCGGAGCGCCTCGCCGAACACAATGAAACGATGACGCTCACCGTCCGACTGATCTCTCACGCCGCGAATGCCGAACTGCGCGCCGGCAGCTTCCCCGACGACGCGCCGCTCGACGCACGCGGCCTGGCCGAAGCGGCACGCGCCGCCGCGCATTGGCGCTGGCCGCGCGAAGCCCGCGCGCTCAGTTCGCCGGCGCTGCGCGCGCGGCAGACCGCCGAGGCGCTCGGCCTGGATGCCGAGCCCGAACCCGCCCTCGCCGACCTCGATGCGGGCCGCTGGCGCGGCAGAAAATTGATGGCGATAGCGAACGACGCGCCGGAACAGCTTGAAGCCTGGATCACCCAGCCGGCCGCCGCGCCGCCCGGCGGCGAATCGCATCTCGAGGTGCTGCGCCGCGTCAGCGCCTGGCTCGATGCGCTGCCGGCGAGCGGCAGTTTCGTCGCCGTCACCCACGCGGCCGTGCTGCGCGCCGCGCTCGCGCATGCGCTCGGCATCTCGCCCGAAGCGATGCTGCGTATCGATATCGCGCCGCTCAGCGGGATCGAATTGAAGCGCTCGCCGCGCGGCTGGATCGTGCGTCTCGACGACAAGCTGCCTTCGATCGCAGCGCAACACGATTGACGCCGCGCGCGTCGCTACCAGAACACAATGCGCGTCAGCGCCATGGTCAACGCAAGGGCAGCTTCACCGAGGATTTCAGCTCGCGCATCGACACGGTGCTGAGCATTTCCTTCACGCCGGGCAGCGTGCGCAGGCGGTCGAGCACGAATTCGGAATAGGTATCGAAATCCTCGGCGAGGATCTGCAGCAGGTAGTCGTGCGCGCCGGTGGTGTTGTGGCAGGCGATCACCTCGGGCATCGCCATCACGCCGGCCTCGAAGGCGCGGCAGACTTTCTGCGTGTGGTTGTCGAGCGAGATATTGACGAAGGCCACCACGCCGAAGCCGAGCATGCGGCGGTCCAGCATGGCCTGGTAGCCGCGGATCATGCCGCTCGATTCCAGGCGCTTCAGGCGCTTCCAGCAAGGCGAGGGCGACAGCGAAACCTGCTCCGCGATTTCGGCATTACTGAGTCGCCCGTTCTCCTGAACAATCTGAAGTATTTTCATGTCGGTCGCATCAATCTCGACGCTGCGACTGCCTTTATTCATCGATTGGCCTTTCGGGAAAGATCGTTCCAAATTATAGGATTTGCGGGAACGAAAAGGAACGAATATTCTGGCCGGGCAACTCTACACTGAGCGCAACTCCGCCGTCGCCCGACGCGGTTTGCGCGGTGACGCACGCGTTCGGGCGACGGCGTTCTCTCATTCAAAAGACGAGGGCTCACACCATGACGTATTCGAACTATCACAAGAAGGATCTCAACGGACGCCCCCTGCATCCCGAGACCCAGATGATGTCGTATGGCTACGATCCCTTCCTCTCCGAGGGTGCCGTCAAGCCGCCGGTGTTCCTGACCTCCACCTTCGCCTTCAAGTCCGCCGAGGACGGCGCCGAATTCTTCGACATCGTCTCGGGCCGCAAGCCGCTGCCCGAAGGCGAGGCGGCCGGCCTCGTCTACAGCCGCTTCAACCACCCGAACCTCGAGATCGTCGAGGATCGCCTGGCCCTGCTCGACGGCTCGGAAGCCGCGGCCGTCACCTCCAGCGGCATGTCGGCGATCTCCACCGTGTTCCTCGCCTTCCTGCGCCCGGGCGACCAGATCGTGCAATCGGTGCCGCTCTATGGCGGCACGGAAACGCTGATCTCGAAGATCTTCCCCGAATGGGGCATCGGCACCGAGGCGATCGAGAACGGCCTGTCCCCGCAGTCGATCCGCGACGCGCTCGAGACCGCCGCGAAGAAGGGCCCGGTGCGCCTGGTCTACATCGAGACGCCAGCCAACCCGACCAACTCGATCATCGACCTCGACGGCATGGTGGCCGAGATCGACGCCTTCGAGCAGCGTCACGGCTATCGCCCGATCTCGGTCTGCGACAACACCCTGCTCGGCCCGATCTTCCAGAAGCCGGCCGCGCATCGCGTCGATCTCTCGGTCTACTCGCTGACCAAGTACGTGGGCGGCCACAGCGACCTGGTGGCCGGCGGCGTGACGGGCAGCAAGGCGATGATCACCAAGGTGCGCTCGATTCGCGGCGCGTTCGGCTCGCAGCTCGATCCGCATTCCTCGTGGATGCTGCTGCGCTCGATGGAAACCGTGGTGCTGCGCATGACCCAGGCCACCCAGACGGCCAGCCGCGTGGCGCGCTGGCTGGTGGACAATCCGCACCAGAAGGTCGAGGTGTTCCACCCGGAAACCATCCTCGACGACGCCTACCAGGCGGTCTACAAGCGCCATTGCACGGGCGCCGGCTCGACCTTCGCCTTCGTGCTGAACGGCGGCCGCGCGCAGGCCTTCCGCTTCATCAACGCGCTGCGCCTGTTCAAGTCGGCGGTCAGCCTGGGCGGCTCGGAATCGCTGGTCTGCCATCCCGCCTCGACCACCCATTCGGGCGTGTCGGCCGCGGCACGCGAGAAGGCCGGCGTCAGCGAAGGCCTGATCCGCATCTCGATCGGCCTCGAACACGGCGACGACCTGATCGCCGATCTCGAGAACGCCTTCATCGCCTGCGCGAAGGCCTGAGCGCATGAAGTCGTTTCACGCGGCGCGATAGCAGCGCCGCGCGAAACGAAAACGGCGCGACACGCTCACCGTGCCGCGCCGTAACGCGAACCGCATCGGGCGGGGCGAGCCGGAACCGGCCGCCCCGCCCTTTTCATTGCGCCATGCTCATTGCGCGGTCGCCGCGCGCGGGGTCCAGCCGGCCTGGTGGGCCGTGCCGTTGTCGGCGCTGCCTTCCTCGAGCGAGACGTTGCGCGTCTCGCGGCCGTTCACGAACCAGAGCAGCGCGGCCAGCGGGCCGGGCAGCGCCAGCAGCAGCAGCCCGATCAGCGCGGCCGAGGGCGTGCCGGTCGCCGCGTAGACGTTGGTCAGCATCAGCGGCGCCACCATCGCGCCGACCCGGCCCACCGCCACCGAGACACCGAGGCCGGTGGCGCGGATTCGCGTCGGCAGCACTTCCGAGGACACCACGTAGCCCGAGATGTAGGCCCAGGTCACGCCGAACTGGATCAGGCAGTAGCCGGCCACCATGCCCGGCAGCGTGTGCATCATGTAGATCAGCACGATCGCCGCCACCGTGAAGCTGTAGCTGACCAGCAGCGAGGTGCGCCGCCCCCAGGCCTCCACCAGCACCGAGGCGGTCAGCCCGCCGACCAGCGCGGCCGCGTTGCCGTAGACGTAGTAGAGCGGCATGTCGCCGGCCGGCACCTTCATGTACGGCAGGATCACCAGCGCCATCAGCGAGAGCACGCCATACACCACGGCGGCCTGCGAGAAGTTCAGCGCGCTGGCCAGGCCGCAGCGCAGCCGGTAGGCGCCGAACAGTTCGCGCACGTTGCGCCAGAAGGCCGGCTGCGAGGGCGTGAACAGCGCTGGCTCGTAGCGCTTGCGAGCCAGTTCGCGATTGGCCTCGCTCACGCCCGGGCGCTCGGCGCTGCCGGCGATCGCGGCGACGATCGCCTCGGCCTCGGCGATGCGGCCTTGCTGCAGCAGCCAGCGCGGCGATTCGGGAATCACGCGGCGGATCCAGAAGAACAGCAGCGCCATGGTGGTGCCGAGCCCGAAGCCCACGCGCCAGGCCACGTCGGCCGGCAGGTTGTTCAGCACGAAGTAGGAGATCGCGGCCGACAGCAGCGCGCCCACCGGGAAGCCCGACAGGATCAGCGAATCGGTCTTGCCGCGATGGCGGCGCGGGATGAACTCGCCCATCGTCGCGGTCACCGCCGAGTACTCGCCGCCCACCGCCAGCGCCGTCATGGCGCGGAAGAACAGGAAGGACTCGTAGTTCCAGGAGAAGATCGTCAGCACGCTGAAGCAGGCGTACCAGAGCAGGGTGGCGAGGAACAGGCGCTTGCGGCCGAAGCGGTCGGCCAGGTAGCCGAACGCGATCGCGCCCACCAGCATGCCGAACACCCAGATCGTCACGGCCAGCGAGCCTTGCGCCGAGCTCAGGTGCCACTGGCTCTTCAGCACGCCGAACACGCTGCCGATGATGTTGGTCTCGAACGAGTCGAGCGCCCAGCCGACGCCGAGCGCGGCGACCAGCAGCGTGTGGAACCAGGTCCACGGCATATTGTCCAGACGCGACAGCGCATCGGTCCGCACGGGTTGAGACGAGGTCATGAAGTTCTCCTGACGATCACGGCGAGGGCACGCTCAGTGCCACGTCCGGGAAATCGAATTGGGGAAAGCGCGCGGGCGCGCCGATGAAATTGCGGCCGCGCGCGCCCTCGAAGGCGCTTGCGACGATGTCCTGCCATTCGTCCTGCTCGATGCCGTAGGCGGCGGGTTCGCAGCGCACGCCGAGCGATTCCAGGAACTGCTCCAGCACGCGCGGGGCGGCCTCGAGGCTGCCGAACACCTCGGCCAGCGCGCGATCGCAATCGGCATCGGCGCCGATCGCCGAGCGCATCACCGCCGGCAGGCAGAACGAGCAGGCCATGCCGTGCGCCACGCCGTGATGCAGCGTGATCGCATACGAGATGTTGTGGGCCAGCGCGGTGCGCGTATTGGAGAAGGCCAGGCCCGCGCGCAGCGCGCCGAGCGCCATCGCCGAGCGCGCTTCGAGGTCGCCGGGCGCGGCCATCACGCGCGGCAGCGCCTGCAGGATCTCGCGCGCGGCATCCACGGCCAGGCCGCGCGTGACCGGGTTCGCGTTGCGGTTCCAGATGCTCTCCAGCGCGTGCGACAACGCATCGAGCCCGCTGGCCAGCGTCGGCGCGGGCGGCAGCCCGACCACCAGGCGCGGATCGACCAGCACCGTCTCGGGATAGAGATCGTCGCGCGCCAGCGAGAGCTTGCGGTCATGCTCGGGGTCCCACACGGTCGCCCAGGAGGTCACTTCGCTGCCGGTGCCCGAGGTGGTCGGAATCGCGACGATCGGCAGGGCCTGCGCGGCGTGGCGCGTCCTGCCATCGGCGATCCAGGCCAGCACCGGCTCCAGCCGGCCGTGCTCGGCCGCCAGCACCTTGGCGGTATCCATCACCGAGCCGCCGCCGAGCGCCACCAGCACCTCGGGCATGGCCGGCAGCGCGGCCAGCGCCGCACAGGCCTCGCGCAGCATCGTCACCGAGGGGTTGGCCTCGACCGAATCGATGCGCAGCAGCGCCGGGCCGGCGATCGCCTCAATGCGCGCGCAGGGCGCGAGGAAGGCCGTGTCGGGATAGGTGACGATCGCGTAGGAGCGGCCCGCCAGCACCTCGCCGATGGCGTCCAGCGCATCGATGCCGAAGCGCACGCGCACCGGGTTGTGGAATTGCCAGTCGCTCACGCCGTTTCTCCGGCAGCCAGGCGTTCGCCGATCGAGTCGATCACGGCCGGCAGGTCGGCGATGCTGTCGATCACGTAGTGCGCGCCGGTGCGGGCGATGCGCTCGCGCGCCGGCGCCACGCGCGCTTCGCGCGCGGCCGCGTCGAGCGCCTGCCACTCGGCCAGCGAGAGGCCCACCTCGTTGCCGCTGGCGACGATGCCCACCGTCCACATGCCGGCGGCCAGGCCCGATTCGAGGCCGGTGGGGCTGTCGTCGACCACCACGCAACTGCGCACGTCGGGCGCGCCGAGCGCCAGCGCATTGGCCAGGCACATGTCGGGATAGGGACGGCCGCGCGCCACGTCGCTGACCGTGCAGCAGTGATCGGGCCGATAGCCATGGCGCTCGGCCAGCGGCTGCAGGTGCTGCATGACCTCGCGCGGATAACCGGTGGTACTGCCGATGCGGATGCCGCGCGCGCGCAGCGTGGCGATAGTGTCGAGCGCGCCGGGGATCAGGTCGCTGTAGCGCTCGACGTTGCGTTCGTCGGCGATCAGGAAGTGCGCGTAGAGCGCGTCGATATCGGCATCGGTCGAGGCGGCGCCGCGCGCGGCGCGCCAGCGCGCCTGCACCTCGACGTCTTCCAGGATCAGTTCGATGTGCTCGCGCTTGGCGGCGCCCATCGGCGCGCGCGCCTCGGCTTCGCTGATCGGCACGCCGGCCGCTTCGAACACCTCACGAAATGCATGGACGGGCGCGAGGCAGCCGAAATCGAGCACCGTGCCGGCCCAGTCGAAGATCGCGGTGGTAACGGGGCCGCGGTAGGCGCGCTGGGCGCGGTGGGCGACATCGAGGGGGGCGGCATCGAGGGGGGCGGATCGCTGCAGCATGGCTGGGCTCCGGGAAAAGTGGATCACGGACGCCAGCATAGTTTTGCAACATGACCGGTCTATGATCGAACTACCCGGTCAAATCGAATCGATCCATCGAAAAAATCGTTGAATCATCGTTCGACCCTTGAACACCCAGGCGGGACGGGGCTTGCGGGCCGATCGATCAATCTTCACAGGAAAAGCCGCTTTTTAAGGGCCGATTCGACAGGATCGATCGGCCCGCGCCCGCCCCTTGCCGGCTCATCTCATGCGCAACCGATGACCCTGACCCAGATTCGTGCCTTCCTCGCCGTGGTCCAGCACGGCGGCTTCACGGCGGCGGCCCGCGCGCTCGCCACCAGCCAGACCACCATCACCTCGCAAGTCCAGGCGCTCGAACAGGAACATGGCGTGCAGTTGTTCCATCGCCGCGGACGGCGTGTCGAGCTGTCGACGGTCGGCCTCGACTTCCTGCCGCTCGCGCGCCAGATCAACGGCCTGGAGAACGACGCGCGCTCGCTGCTGCATGACAGCGGCGAGCTCACGCGCGGCGTGTTGCGGATCGGCGCGGTCAGCCCGTTCCACGTTACCGAGATCATCGAGGCCTTCCATACCGCGCATCCGCGCATGCAACTGGCCGTCACGCTCGGCAACTCGGAAAGCGTGCTCAACGACCTGGACGACTATGCCTGCGACGTCGGCGTGATCGCGCGCTCGTTCAGCGACGAGCGCTACGAGATGGCGCCTTATGCGAGCTACCCGGTGATCGCCTTCGTCGGCGCGGCGCATCCGTTCGCGGCACGCGAATCGATCACGCTGGCCGAACTGGCCACCGTGCCCTTGCTGATGCGCGAAGCCGGCTCGACCACGCGGCGCGCGCTGGAGGACGCGCTCGGCGCGATCGGCGCCACGCCGCGCATCGCCATGGAGATCGGCAGCCGCGAGGCGTTGCGCGAGGCCGTCGCGCGCGGGCTCGGCGTAGGCACGGTCTCGCTGTCCGAATACGTGCCCGACGAGGCCCGGCTGCGGCCGGTGAGAATCGAGGGTGACCCGGTCAGCACGCATATCCATGTGTGCTGCCTGCGCGAGCGGCGCGAGAGCCGGTTGGTGGCGGCCTTCTTCGAGGCGATGAAACAATGCCGGCCCGGCTCCGGCGGCAAGCTGCCGATCGCGGCACATGCCGAATGAATCGCAACGGAAAACAGTTAAATCAATTACATAAAAAACAGAATTCAATCGATAAAATGTTTAGATAAACATAATAAAAATTCGGAATACTCCGAGTAGTTCACCGCTTGTCTCTCTGGCACGCTGTCGATAGATGTCCTCGCCCCTGGTTGACATCCGCGATCGATAAATCAGGCCGGAAAAATTCGATAAACAGCCAATCCGTGCGGCAATTCTTTCCTGAAGGGAATCCGCACGGCTGGGGGAGCCTTTGCTCCGGCCAAACCCATGCGGCATCCTCGTCATGCGAACCAATACTACGGATTCCTACCATTCATCCGCACTCGCGCGCCTGACGACATGCAATAAGAATCCGGGCCATGCGCCCTCGACAAGCAGTTGATACAGAGACGGAGCAGACGATGAAACTACGAAACATGCTTGGCATCGGCGTCGCGGTGGTATTGGCCGGCTGCGGCGGCGACAACGGCGACGCGGGCGGGATCGGCGTGGCGCGTTCAGGCGCGGGGGCCGCCGACACCAACAGCAGCAACAGCACGCAGACAAGCGGCAGCAACACGCCGGCCGACACGGTGGACACCGCCCAGTTGCTGCGCAGCGTCGATCCCATCATCGGCACGGCCAATCTCGACATCAAGGCGAACTGGAGCAGCGGCATTCGCGGGCACGGCCACACCTATCCCGGCGCGACCGTGCCGTTCGGCATGGTCCAGCTCGGCCCCGACACGACGGGCGGCCCGAGCGCCCTGCCCTGGGACTGGGACCGCACCTCGGGCTACCAATACGACGATCCCAACATCACCGGCTTCACGCATACGCACCTGTCGGGCGCCGGCATCGGCTCGGGCGGCGAGGTGCGCTTCCTGCCGACGCTCGCGCCGGTCGACGCGGCCACGCTGGCCAGCATCAAGGGCAGCTCGGTCACCTACAACGCGCGCTTCAGCCACGCCGACGAAAGCGCCAGCCCCGGCTACTACCGCGTGCGCATGGCGCCCGAAGGCACCGGCAAGACGCCCTGGAACGTGAAGGGCGCGGCCATCCTCGCCGAGCTGACGGCTACCGCCCATGCCGGCGTGCATCGCTACAGCTACTTCCCGAGCGCATCGACGCAGAAACGCGCCATGATCGTCAGCATCGCCAGCCCGATCGGCGGGACGCTCGCGAGCGGCAAGATCCAGGTGATCGACGAGCGCACCATCGCCGGCTGGCAGATCACCAACAACTGGGCCAACAACAAGCCGACCTATTTCATCGCGCGCTTTTCGCAGCCCTTCGACAAGCAGGTGAATTTCAGCGCCGACGGCAACACCGCCTACCTGAGCTTCGGCGCGGCCAATGCGGGCGACGCGCCGCTGACCGTGAACGTCGGCATCTCACCGTCGAGCGTGGCCGACGCCACCGCCAACCTCGCCGCCGAAGTGGGCGCCAAGCCCTTCGACGAGGTGAAGGCCGGCGCCGAACAGACCTGGGCCGCCGCGCTCGGCCGAATCCGCATCAAGGGCGGCACCGACGACCAGCGCACCATGTTCTACACCTCGCTCTATCACGCGATGCTCGGGCCGACGCTGTACAACAATGCCGACGGCAGCTATGTCGGCATGGATTCGAGCAACAACGGCAGCAGCTCGCCGCCCACCACCAGCAAGCATGCGGCACCGGGCTTCGATTACTCCTCCTCGTTCTCGCTGTGGGATACGTTCCGCGCGCAATCGCCGTTGATGACCCTGGTGCAGCCGGAGCGCGTCGACGGCTGGGTCAAGTCGCTGCTCACGCAGTTCAAGCAGAACGGCAAGGGCGAGTTGCCGGTCTGGCCGCTCGCGCAGACCGAAACCTTCACGATGGCCGGCCACCCGGCGATTCCGCTGATCGCCGATGCCTACCTGAAGCACCTCACCAGCGCGAGCACCGACGACATCTGGACCGCGCTCACCACCACCCAGGGCGCCAGCGCCCATGGCTTCGACCAGTACCGCAGCAAGGGCTACGTCTACTCGGGCGACAACGCCTCGGTCTCCACCACCCAGGACTATGCCTTCGACGACTGGGCCACGGCCCGCGTCGGCCAGGCCGCCGGCAAGGGCGATTCGGCCTGGCAGCCCTACCTGGCGCGCAGCGGCAACTATCGCAACGTCTACAACCCGACGAAGTACAACGGCTGGATCTTCGCGGTGCCCAAGAGCGGCTCGGGCAACTGGTCGAGCAACTTCGACCCGGCCGCGGCCGAGAAGACCGATTACTCGGAAGCGAACTCGTGGATCGACACCTGGAACGTCTTCCACGATTTCCCCGGGCTGATCTCGGTGCTCGGCGGCAAGACCAGCTTCAGCGCGCAGCTCGACCAGGCCTTCAATCCGAAGAACCCGCTCGGCTACCTCAACGGCCAGGGCTTTCCGGACCTGACCGGCCGCATCGGCCAGTACGTCGCCGGCAACGAGCCGGCCAACCAGATGCCCTATCTCTACGACGTGGCCGGCACGCCGTCGAAGACGCAGGATCTCGTGCGCACGGTGATGGACGAGCTGTACTCGCTCACGCTCACCGCGCGCGATCGCGGCGAACTGAGCAGCAGCAGCCTGAAGACCGCGCAGGACGATCCGCGCCGCGTGCGCGCCTCGGGCATCCCCGGCAACGACGACTTCGGCCAGCTCTCGGCCTGGTACGTGCTGTCGGCGATGGGAATCTATTCGCTCAACCCGGTGGGCGGCGTCTATTACTTCGGCACGCCGCTGTTCGAGGAAGCCAGCATCGACATCCCGAGCGCGAGCGGCGGCGCGAACGGCAGCGCGCTGAGCTTCCAGGGATCGCGCAAGTTCAGCATCACGGCGCACACGGCGAACGGCGCGCCGCCCTCCTCGACCAATCGCTACGTGCAGTCGGTCACGCTGAACGGCACGCCGCTGCATCGGCCCTACATCACGCATGAGGAGATGGCGGCCGGCGGCAAGCTCGACTTCGTGATGGGCTCGACGCCGAACGATGCCTGGATCGCGCAATGGGATGGCCGCGATCCCAACACGGCATTCGCGCCGCCGCCGGCCTCGCGACACTGAGTCGGTGAAACGCACAGGCGGGCCCGGGACAACCGGGCCCGCCTGTTTTTTATCGCCTCAGCACTTGCCGAACGTGGCCACGGCCGGCGCGACGTCGAGCGCCGCGTCGTTGAAGACCACCGGCACGCCGCCCAGGCTCAGCCTCGACCTGGCACGGTCGAGCTTCCAGCCGTCGACACGCAGCGCCGCCGACGATATCGGCTTTCCCTTCGCATGCGGGACGTCGATCACGACGCGCCGCCTCGCGCCCGGCAGCAGGTTCAGGTAGTTGTCGCTGTAGAAGGCCGGCAGGATGCGCTCGCCGCTGGCACGGTCGAACAGTTGCAGATGCGTCATCAGCGCGATGCTGCCGCCGATGTTCGCCACCTCGACCGTGATGCGCGTGCTCGTTTCGTCCGGCTCGTCGGACGAGGCCTGGATCGAGACGGCAGCCGGCGTGATCGTGTCGAGCGTCACGTAACTGCTGTCCGCGCCGCTCTTCTCGTACCAGTAGAGATTCTCGGCAAGCGTCGTGCCGCCGGCATCGCGCAGGATCAGCGCGACCAGGCACACGGACGAGGCAGCGCCCGCGATCAGGGTACGCAGGTTCGCCACCACCTGATACGAAGTCGGCGCCACGCCCGCGATGCTCGGCGTGGCGACGCCGACCAGCGAGCTGTCGAGGTTGTAGACGCGCGCCTCGAGGCTGCCGCCCACCGGCTTCGCCGTGTGGTTGGCGATCGTCAGGTCGAAGCTATTCGCGTCGAGGATCGCGTTCACGCGGCGGCAGCCGTGCTGGACCGCGAAGAAGGACGAATGCTGCTCGAGATCGTGGCTGTACATCTGCCAGACGAAGCTGGGCTGGGCCGGATTCGTCATCCACATGATCACGCCGGTGGCGGGCGAGGTGATCGCGCCCGCCGCCGGGCCGATCATCACGGCCGCATTCGCCTCGTAGATCGAGCGAATGCATTCGTAGTTCATCATCTGCGCCTTGCGCACGAAGTCGGCGAGATTGCGGATCTCGCCGTAGCGGAATGCGGTCGCCGCGATATAGCCCGCGCCGCCCTGCTTGTAGCCGACCTGCGGGTAGGTGGCGCCGTTGCCGTTCATGTCGCGATCGGCCCAGTAATCGTCGGGGCATTCCCACGACGAAGGCGGCAGCATCGACTTCACGAACTCGAGCGTCGGGATCGAATGCGAGCCCACCTCGTTGTGGAAGGCCGTGGCGGTCCTGCCGTAGCTGCGCGTGAAGGCCGATTTGGGCGTGGTCCAGTTGTAGGGCCCGCCCGAGGAATAGCCGTTGACAGCGCCCGCGCCGGTATCGCCCGCCGAGCTCGTCAGGCACAGCCGCTTCGGGTCGAGCTCCTTCACCAGCGCATCGAGCCCGCTGACCAGCGCGGCGGGCGGCGAACCCTCGTTGCCGCCGCACCAGAGCAGGATCGACGGATGGTTGCGGAAATGCACGATCACGTCGCGGATATTGTCGAGATCGCGCGCCACGTTGGCCGGCCCCGCGCCGTTCGCCTCGGTCGAATAGAAGAAGTCCTGCCAGACGAGGATGCCGTAGGCGTCGCAGGCATCGAAGAAATCGCGGCTCGTGCTCTGCCCGTTCCAGTTACGGATCAGGTTCAGGTTGGCGTCGCGATGCAGGCGCACCTGGTTGAACAGACGCTCGCGCGGGATCCGCTTGAGCGCCTCGTCGAGGCCCCAGTTGCCGCCCATCACCAGGATCGGCAGCTTGTTGACGCTGATGCTCAACTGCTTGCCCTGGCCGATGTCGCGCGAGTAGTCGATGCGGCGCAGGCCGATGTTCACGCTGCGCGTGTCCGATACCTGGCCCAGCAGCTCGATCGACACCGAGACCGCGTACAGGTTCGGCTCGCCATAACCGTTCGGCCACCAGAGCTTCGGGTTCGACAAGACCAGCTCGGGAACCTCGGCGGGCGTGAGCGTGATCGTGCTCGGCTGGTCCGCGGCGGGGATCGAGATGGCGCGGCGGAACGCGATGTGTTCGCCGATGCGCCCCGTCACCGTGGCCGCGACCGTGGCGCCCGAGCGATTGTCGAGCGAGAGGTCGAGTTGCAGTTGCGCGCTGCCCAGGTCGTCGGAGAGCGTGCTGTCCACGCGCAGGTCCGCGATGCGGATCGCGCCGGTGCTGAACCAGGACACCGGCTGCCAGATCCCGAGGTTGCGATCGGGAATCGTCGGCAGCCAGTCCCAGCCGGCCGAGCAGAAGAAGCTCGGGCCGTTCTTCAGCGTGATGCCGGTCGGCCCGCCGTTGCGGCCGCCGCGCGTCACGCCGCTGCCATAGCTCGGCTTGAGCGGACCTTCCGAGAAGTCGAGCTTGATCGCGCGCACCGCCAGCCATGCCTCGCCGCCGGCCGGCGCGACCAGGCGCGTGACGTCGAAATAGCCGTGCTTGAAAGCACCCGCCAGCGTGCCGACCTGGCTGCCGTTGAGCCAGATCTCGGCGCGGTAGTTGACGCCATCCAGGAGCAACCACAAGTGCTGCCCCGCGCGCAGCGGCGGTGTCGCGAAGCGCGTGCGATACCAGTAATCGGTGTCCTTCAGCGTGTCGGGAATCGTGTCGGTCACGATCCGGCCGTGGAACGGATCGGGATACTTGCCGTTGGCGAGCATGCTGTCGAGCGCGGTGCCGGGCACCGTTGCCACGGACATGCCGGCCGGCCCTTGCGGGCTCGAGAGCTGCGCGCCGCCGAGCGCGGGCTGCTCGGACGCGGCGACGAAGGTCCATTGACCGCTGATTTCGCGCGAGGCGGCGAGATTGTCGAGCGGCGTGGCGGGTGGTGTGCCGGGCGGCGTGTCGGGGACGCCGCGATGATCGTCGGCGACGGGAGCGACGGGGTCGGTGCCGTCACCATTGCAGCCGGGCAGGCAGGCGCTCGCCACCAGGGCCGAGCTGTAACCGAGGAATTTTCGACGCGGTGCCGATGGCATGTCGTTCTCCAGTCTGGGGTTGGAACTCACGAATTGCTGGCGCAAGACGGCCCGCTTCCCTCGCTGAATCGCGATTGACGAGTTGTTTAGGTGTTTTGATGAAACAGCATGGTAAACGCGGCCAGGATCAGTATTGTTTTGCGAAGCAGTCGCGCACACCTGCGTTAACCCTTGGCGCATGCAGTTTAGTTTTCGGGGCTTCGCTGTTTTGTGTCGAATCGGCGGGATTGGATTGAATTCGATTCTCGGAAATTGGCAATCGATCGAGGATTCTTGGCTTCGCCTTTGTATTCGCATGTATCCGCGAAGGCTCCCGATACTTGCAGATACAAAAGTGCCCTCTCGCGACACAAACGCCATACGTTCCGGTACTCCAATGACGATGCCTGATCGGTAGTTGCCGCGGCTTCCGCCAAGGTGGCCCTGGCTGAGTTTCGGTCAATTGGTTGTATCTACAACACCGTGGGACGCATCCCTCAAAGGTCCTTGCCTCATGAACACTCGACGCAGTCAGTCTTCCCCCCGCCTGCAAGCGGCACATGCCTCCACCGCACAGACGGATTCCAGCGGCGGCGATGCCGTCCGGCTCTCCCGGCGCGGCCTGCTCGTGGCGGGTGTCGCCGCCGCCTTGACGCCGAGCGCGTCGGTCCTGGCCCAGTCGATGCCGTCCGCCGGCATGCCTGTCAGCAGCGCGCCCGCCGGACGTAACGGCATCAAGGCGCTGGTGTTCGACGTCTATGGCACCTGCACCGACTATTGGAGCAGCATCGTCGAGGAGGGCCGCGCGCTGAGCAAGGCGCGAGGGCTGGAAATCGACTGGCCCGCCATCGCCACCGAATGGTCGGGACTGATGCTGGCCGGATTCAAGGCGATTTTCGATGGCCAGCGCCCGTGGCAAAACCTGGCGGCATTACGGCTCGACGCGCTGGAAAGCACGCTTCGACGGCATGGCCTGGACAGCGCGTTGCAGGCGGATCTCGAGAACCTGAACGACATCTGGCAGCGATTGCGCACCTGGCCGGATGTCATTCCCGGTTTGCGGCGCCTGCATCAGCCCTATCTGCTCGCCACCCTGTCGAACGCGGACATGGCCGACATGGCGGTGCTGGCGCGCGTGCGCGATTTCCGCTGGGATCTGGTCATGACGGCCGAACTGGCCAGGGCCGTCAAGCCGGCGCCCAAGGTGTACCAGATGGCGCCGACCTATCTCGGCCTGAAACCCGAGGAAATCATGATGGTGGCCTGCCACAAACCCGATCTCCTCGGCGCGCGCGGGCAAGGTTTGCGCACCGCCTTCATCCGCCGGCCGCTGGAGGCGGGCCCCGGCGGCAAGGTCGATACGCAGCCCGACCCTCGCTTCGACCTGGTGGCCGACAGCTTCACCGAATTGGCGGACTTGCTCGGGGCCTAGCTGCTTGAATGGTGCGCGCGGCAGGGACGGCGAGCGGTTGGCCGAGCCCTGGGCCGGAACAACAAGGCGGAGGCGTTCAGCGAGAAAAACACGGCCATGCTCGCCCCCGCCCCGCATCACACCATTCCCGCCAGCTCGCGCAGCGTCGGCAGCAGCTCGCTCGGATCCGGCCGCCGCGTGTAGTCGGGGCTCACCTCCGCATAGGCGATCCGGCCGTCCCGCGCGATCACGTAGCGCGCCGGCATCGGCAGCGTCCAGCTCGGCTCGCCGTTGATGACGGGCAGGTCCACGCCGAAGCCGCGGTAGGCCTCGATCAACTCGTCCTGCATGCGGAAACGGATGCCGAACGCATCCGCCGTCTTGCCGCTCTCGTCGGCGAGGATCGGGTAGCTGAGCTTGTTCTCGCGCTGCGATTTAAGGCTGTTCGGCGCGGTCTGCATCGAGATCGATACGAGATTCGCACCCAGTGCGCGAATTTCGGCCGCCGCCGCCTCGATCGCCTGCAAGTCGATGTTGCAGTAAGGGCACCAGACGCCGCGGTAGAACGTGACCACCAGCGGCCCGCGTTCGAGCAGCGAGGCCGACGAGACCGGCTCGCCCTCGGCGCTCGCGAGCGTGAAGACGGGCGCCACGTCGCCGACCTTCAGCGAGCGCCCGGCCTGCCCCGACGCGATCAGTTCCTCGGTGGTTCGATGGAACAGCTCGACGACCTGGGCCGGCGCGACCTTGGTCTCGAAGTGCGATTTGAATGCATCCAGCTTGTCCTGCAGTTTCATGACTGACTCCCGGTTGGTGCGCCGTGGATGGCGCGTGAAGTCATGGTGATTCATTCACTGGACAACCGGTAGAATGGCCAATCGACTTTCAGTTATTCGCCAAACAAATGAATGACAAGCTATCAGTGCTGCGGCTCTTCACCCGCGTCGCGCGCATGGGGAGCTTCACGAAGGCCGGCCGCGATCTCGGCATCAGCCAGCCTTCGGTGTCGCGGCAGATCTCGGAACTCGAGGCGGAAGTGGGCGCCGCACTGTTCGTCAGGAGCACGCGCGCGGTGAAGCTGACCGATACCGGCGCGGATTACCTGTCCCGTGTCGATGCAATCCTGGAAGCGCTCGACGAGGCGGACCGGGTCGCGCGCGGCACGAGCGAATTGCGGGGCCACCTGCGCATCGCGCTGTCCACCAGCTTCGGGGTGAGGGAAGTCATTCCGCGGCTCGATCGCTTCATGGCCGACCATCCTGCGCTGCGGATCGACCTGCGCATGGCCGACGATCGGCAGGACCTGATCGTCGAAGGCGTCGACCTGGCATTTCGCTTCGGAACCCTGAGCGATTCGAACGCGACCTCGCGCCTGATCGGCCGTTCGCCACGCATGCTGGTGGCGGCACCGGCCTATCTCGCGCGAGCGGGAACGCCACGCGATCCGGCGGAACTCGAGCGGCATGCCTTCGTGCTCGGCCCGTCGAGCGCGGAATCTCTGGGCGCGACCTTCCGCAAGGATGGGCAGGCCATGACGTTTCGCGCCGACGGGCGCCTCTCGACCAGCGTCAACGAAGCCGCCACCGCCGCGGCCGTGGCCGGCCTCGGCCTGCTGACGATCGGCTCGTGGGGTTGCCGCGCCGAACTCGCCGACGGGCGGCTGGTGCCGCTGCTCACCGACTGGCAGCTCGATCCCGTCGAGGTTCACGCGGTCTTTCCGGCGGGGCGGGCGGCGCGGCCCGCCGCGCGGCTGCTGGTCGATTACCTCGTCGCCGAGCTCGCGCCGATTTCGACCGCGCCGCGCCGCGCGGGTTGAGGCGCGGGCCGGCGGGAACCGGCCGCGGCGCGATCATCGCCACCCGGCCGCGCCCCCTCAGGCCAGCCCGCGCCGCCGCAGGAACAGCTTGCGCCCCAGATCGAAGGCCACCAGGTTCCCGGCCACCACCAGCACCAGCCCGATCACCGCCAGCGTCGACCAGCGATAGCCCTCGAACAGCGTCGACGCGCTCAGCGCCACGAACGGGAACAGCACCGTGCAGTAAGCCGCGCGCTCCGGCCCGATCCGGCCGACCAGCATCAGGTAGGAGGTGAAGCCGATCACCGAGCCGGGCAGCGCCAGGTAGGCCAGCGCGCCGAGATAGCGCGGCGTCATCTCGGGCACGAAGGACAGCCCCGCCACGGCCGAGCCGAGCGTGAGCACCGCGGCACCGATCAGCATCGCCCAGCTGTTGGTGGTGAGCGGGTGCAGCCCCATCGCCTGCATCCGGCTCGACAGCAGGCTGCCGGTGGAGAAGCACATGGTGCCCGCGAAGGCGATCACCAGGCCGCGCCAGGTGGCCGCGTCGCCGAGATGCCCCGCCATCTGCTGGTAGAACAGGCAGCCGATGCCGACCAAGCCCAGCAGCGCGCCGGCGATCGCGGTGGGCTGCAGCGGCCGGCCCAGGAAGATCCGGCCGTTGATCGCGTTCAGCAGCGGCGCGATCGAGAACACCACGGCCACCAGCCCGCTCGGCACCACGCGCTCGGCGTAGTAGAAGCACAGAAAGTTCAGACAAAAGAGCGCCACGCCCTGCGCGACCAGGAAGCGCCAGGCCTCGCGCGGCGGCCGGATCGGCCGGCGCAGCACGCGCAGCAGCAGGAACAGCACGGCCGCGGCGATCCAGAAGCGCAAGGCGATCGAGATGGGCGGCGGCACGCTGTCGAGCTGCCATTTGATGGCGATCCAGGTGGTGCCCCAGATCAGCACGGTGACGGCATAAAGCAGAAGATTCATGAGACGCGGCGGCAGGAAAAAGGTGAGGAAGCGGGAATCGGTCGATCCCCGGCAGCTACTGTGCCGCCGCCCATGCCCGGCCACTTGTCCGGAATTGCGGTCTTTCTGTGACGGCCCGGCGCGGCCGCGCGCGCGCCCCTATACTGCGCACATGAGTTCCGTCCGCCCATCCGCCCCGATCCTCGTCGAACCGCCCGCGTCCGCCTCCGAGCTGGCCGGCGCGGCGGAGCTGCCGTTCGGCCTGCAGTCGGTCTGCCGCACGCTGGCCGAGGCGGATGCCCGGCTCGAACGCTTCGCCTGGCTGGGCGACCACCTCGCGATCGCCGAATGGACGCGCGAGACCGAGATCGCCGAAACCGTCTACGAGCAGCCCGGCCATCACACGCTGTCGTGCTACCTGGCGGGCGGCTATCGCACCGAGCGGCAGCGGGTGCCCGGCTACGGCGCGCCGAGCCGGCTCTGCGCGCTGCCCGGCGACCACGAATCGCGCTGGTGGGTGCGCGGCCAGATGCATTTCATGCACCTGTACTTCCTGCCCGAGCACTTCGCGCGCCGCGCCGTGCGCGAGCTGGACCGCGAGCCGCGCGAGCTGGAACTGGCCGATCGCACCTACTTCGAGGATCCGCGCATCGTCGAGCTGTGCCACTCGCTGCTGCTGGAAAGCTGGGACGACGTCGACGGCCGCCTGCGCGCCAACGAAACCGCCCACGAGGTGCTGAGCCGGCTGCTGCGCGAGCAGAGCGTGGTGCGCAGCGGCGTGCCGCGTACCGGCGGGCTGTCGCCGACGGTGCGCCGGCGCGTGCGCGATTATGTGGACGCGAGCCTCGGGCAGTCGATCACGCTCGGCGAGCTGGCCGATCTCGCCGCGCTGTCGGAATACCATTTCGCGCGCATGTTCCGGGTCTCGTTCGGCGCGCCGCCGCATGCCTGGATCGCCGAGCAGCGGCTGGCCCGCGCCCGCGAACTGCTGCGCGGCACCGCGCTGCCGCTCGCGCAGGTCGCCGAGCAGTGCGGCTACGCGAATGCCGCGCATTTCAGCCATCGCTTCCGCGACGCGCACGGCGTGGCGCCCACCGTGTTCCGCAAGGCCCTGCTGGGCGGCGCCTGAGCCCCTGCACGGCTGGGCCGGCGCCCGCGCCGGGCATCGACGGTTGCAGTTTTCGAGCATCTGCCTATCATCGTTACCTCGCTCAAGCTCCGATCGACGATGATTTCCCCGTTCTCCCTCCCGACCAGCGCCATCGCGCTGCCCTCGCCGCGCCCGCGCGGCCGCGCCGCCGGCCTGCCGGCGGCTTGCCGAACCAGCCGCCGCGCGCCCTCGGAGCCGCGCGCATGAACGGCCACGTCGCCTACACGCTGCTGGACCTGACCGGCACCTTCGCGTTCGCGATCAGCGGCGCCGTGGCGGCCCGCCAGCGGCGCCTCGACCTGTTCGGCGTGGCCTTCGTCACCTTCATCGTGGCCTGCGGCGGCGGCATCGTGCGCGACGTCTGCATCGGCGCCGTACCGCCGGCCGGCCTTTCGAACTGGAGCTACCTGGTGGTGTCGCTGGTCGCCGCGGCGCTGACCATCGCCGCCTACCAGAAGGTCCGGCGGCTGCGTTATCCGGTGCTGCTGTTCGATGCGATCGGGCTCGGCATGTTTGCCGTGGCCGGCGCGCAGAAGGCGCTGGCCTACAGCGAGAGCGCCGAGGTCGCGATCCTGCTGGGCATGTTCAGCGCGGTGGGCGGCGGCGTGATCCGCGACGTGCTGCTGTCGCGCGTGCCGGCCATCCTGCAGCGCGAGATCTACGCGCTGGCCGCCCTGTTCGGCGCGACCGTCGAGGTCGTCTCGCTGCGCACCAACTGGCTGCCGACGCTCGCGCCCTGGCTCGCGATCGGCTCCTGCGTGGCGATCCGGCTGTCCTCGCTGTACTTCGGCTGGCGGCTGCCGGTGTTCGGCTCGCGGCAGACCGACGGCCGCTGAAGGCCAGCCCGGCGCCGGGCCGCCCGGCTCGACTCAAATCAGCAGGCGAGGTCGAAATGCGCCTGCGCCACCACCGCGCCGTTCACGATCAGCTCGACGCCATGGCGCCCCGCGTAATGCGTGCGCGTCGTGAAATCGCGGATCCGCTGGCTGCGCACGATATCGATGCGCTGCCCCGGCGCCAGCGTCAGCTCCCTGAGCTTGAAGACCTTGTGCGCGGTGCTGCCGTTCTTCTTCACGTAGCCGATCCGGTAATCGACCACCAGCCGCTGCGCGTCCGGCGCCGTGGACACCAGCTCGGCGGCCAGCGTGACCGTCTCGCCGAGTTCGATGCGCGCCGGCGTCACCGCGAACGGCACCGCTTCGATCCGCGCCGCGCCGCTCGCGCCGAGCAGCGCCAGCGCCCGCGCGTCGCCGCGCTTGACCAGCGTGCGCAGCGCATGCCGGACGATCCAGCGCGTGCCGGCATCGGCGACGCCCCATGCGGCGGCACGTTCCAGCACCCAATCCGGATGCAGCTTGGTGACGTCGTTCAGGTGGTTGGCCACCGAGCGGCGCACGTAGTCGCTCGGGTCGGCACGCAGATTGTCGAGGATCGGCGCGGCCAGCGCGGGATCGGCCTCGATCTCGCGCAGCCGGAACGACCAGGGCAGGCGCGGCCGGCTGCCTTCGCTGGCCAGCCGGCGCACGGCTTGGTCCTCGTGCCGGGACCAATCGCGCAGCGTGGCCAGCGCCCGCCGCGGATCGTCGCGCAGGAATTCGCGCACCGCGAATTCCGAGGTGCCGAAGCGCGTGAAGAAGGCCAGCGCCGCCATCGAGCGATCGAAGTCGTGACGGCCGAACTGGCCGACGTAGTCGGGCGCGACCATCGCCAGGAAACCGCCGCCCAGATGCGGCGCGGCTTCGGCCAGCAGCGTCAGCACGGTGTCGTAGCCGCCCGGCAGCGCTTGCGCGCCGGCCTCGATCGCGAGGCTGGCGCGACGCACGCGCGCCATCAGCGACAGCTCGTCGAGGCCATCGAGCGCGACCGCCAGGAAGCGCCGCGTATCGAAGCTGCGTTCGATCAGTTTCAGCGTGGAGAGCAGCGAACGGAATTGCCGTTCGCCCATCGAGTCCTTGAGAAGGACCGGGGAATCGAGGGAATCAGGGGAATCGGGAGCCTGGGTGGACATGGCGCGGTGGCCGCGCGGAGAACCGCGCGCGCGTGATCGGAAAGCCCGCAGCTTCGCCGATCTCGCTGTCAGTTTTTGTCAGGAGACTGCAGGGACAGCGCCAGTTGCGCATGCAGCCCGCGCATCAGGGCCGCGCGCCGCGCCGGGTAGCGATCGAGCTCGGTGGCGGCCTGGATCCGGTCGGTGCGGAAGGTGCGGAAGGCTTCGCGCAGTTCGCACCAGGCGGCCAGCACGCGCGCGTTGTCCATGAAGCCGATCTGGACCGGCCAGACGATGCGATGCGACTGGCTGCCGGCCACGTCCACATAGACGATCTCGAGCCGCCGCTCGGCACGGATCGCCGCGCGCAGCCGGCCCAGCTCGACCACGTTGGCGGGAAACGAGGGCGCGGGCGGCCCAGGCATGGCGAGCGGCGCGTCGAGGGTCGCGCCGGCATCGGGCGGCAGCACCGCGGCGATCTTGGCGAGCGCGGCCGCCGCGGCCGTCTTCAGGATCTCGTCGCCGCGCTGGTCGACATAGTGGAGCCCCAGCACGATCGCCTCGATCTCCTCGCGCGCGAACATCAGCGGCGGCAGGAAATGGCCGGCGCGCAGCAGGTAGCCGACGCCGGCACTGCCCTCGATCGGGGCGCCCTGCGCGATCAGTTCGGCGATGTCGCGATAGATAGTGCGCTCCGACACGGCCAGCTCGGTGGCGAGCTGCGCCGCAGTGACGGGGCGGCGCCTGGCACGCAGCAGTTCCAGCAGGTTGAGCAGACGTCCCGAACGTGACATGGCGGGCTCCCGGTGGCGTGTAGGTCGCGTTGCCGGTTGGCGGCCGGCAACGTGCCCGGGATTGTAAGGGCTCGGGGCGGGAGAGGGAGGCTGGTTAGTTGCTTTTAGTGGGAAATCCGGGTTGGTGGCCGGGTTCGTTTTTCACGATGCCGCGCGCTGGGCGGCAAGTGCTCGGGACGGGTTATCCAACCAGGCAGCGGCGTGTTTTTCTCCATCCGGCTCGCCGGCCCAATCCCGTACCCGGGAGTGATCGTCGTCGGGGTAGTCGCCACGCTTCTGGGCCAGTATCGTTTCGGCCCAGCCGATTGGCGTTCCTTGTCGCGGTTCCGCGTAGGGATCGTCAGGGGCGATGGTGGACAGGTTCGCGATCTCGTCGGGCCAGATCGGCGCGCGGCAAGTGGCGTTCGAGATCATTCGCATCAAGGTGAAGAAGAGGACGGGCGGCATCACCAGCAAGCGCATGAACGCCGGCACGTTCATGCCGAAGTCGTATAGCGAGAAGAGGAAGGATTCGCGAGGTGTTTCATGCCGAGTGTGGAACAGCATGGGTTTGGGCAGGTCCCGCGGGCCGTCGTTCATGTAGCGGCACCAATAGTTCCATTGCGCCAGCGCCAGACGGGCTTCCGTTTTTTGCCACTCGCGACCGATGGAGAATGCCCGCGTGACCTTGCCTTGTTCGTCTACCGTGTAGTGGCGGATGTGATAGTACGTGCCGTATGGCGTGATCTCGCGATGAAGGCAGAAGATCGATTCCTCCGTCCAGGGTGCTTCCCAGACGATATCGCCTTGCCCTGGCTTCGAGAAAAAACGGCGACGCCGGATCGCGTAGATCTTGCGGGTCGCGCGGTGAAGGCGGATGGGACGGTAACGCAGGCCAAAGAACAGGTTGGGGCCGAGATACCAGACAGTCGGGCCAAAAAGCAACAAGGGCAGAAACGAAAGCAATATTTCAACCATGCCGCCCCATGGATAACGAATGAAGGTCAGCCAATAAATATATGGACCCATACCCAACGACAAAAAAGCCATGAGCACGCCCATGACGACCCATTGCTTATCCAGAAGAATTGGATCGATCACGTCCATGAATTTCGAATTAATACTGAATGTCGACCCCAAATCCTTGATTTCAGGCCCAACTGATTGATTAATCGAGAGCCGATGCACCTGATCCCACGCTGGAATAGCACCACCGGCACCTTTCCTGAACAGTCGCTCGTCCATGCCTTAGCGCTCCACGGCGAAATTGAAGGCCTTCAACTCCTCATCCAACGAGCGATAAGCTGGCGTTTTACTGAACTTGCAACGTGCCATCCATTCAACGATCGCGGTCGACTCCACATGAACAACCACGACGCCGATGGCAATCGAAACCACCAGAATCGGCCACAGCGGAGGCAACCATGCACCAATGAGCGGAATTGATGAAACAGCCGGAGAGAGCGCAATGTACATACCAAGAATTCCACTCGATAGATAAAGGGCCGCTACATTCTTCTCGTGATTCCTCAAGGCTCCCGGTGCCTTTCCAAACAAATCCACGCCCGAGACGAAAACACCCGCGAGCGCACCGATCCATCGCCCGGCATGCGCCGCCACTCCCGCTGTCTTCCTGTTGAACCACGCCCAATGCTTCATGATGAAATCCGAAAGCGGATGCACGGGCGCCTTGATGAACGTCTCCGAAACCGTCTCGACGATATTGCCCAGGATGACAACCACCGAGCCGGTCAGCTTCAGCAGCGTTTCGTCGTAGTTGAAGCGATCGCTCTCATTGAAATCCGCATACGCAAACCGCAACGCAACGAGCTGAAAAATCGCGGTGGCGACGCCCTGGTGAAACTCGACCGGCGACGATGCTCCGAGCCATTTGCGCGTCACGTCCACGCCAGGCAGCTTGATGGCCTTGACTTCACTCGCCTCCAGCTTGCCCGCCCTCACCCACGCATCGGTATCGATCGCATAGGCAAACACGGCGGGATCGGAAGGCGGTGCCGCCTTGAAGACCTCACGACGGATATTGGCGGCGGCGGCCTGCCGCGCCAGGCGGTCGCCGTCCAGCTTCAAGCCCAGCGCCTCCCCCTGCTTGAGCACCCAGGTGCGCATCTCGATCGGCGTGAGACCCGCGGCCTTGATCGATACGCCCGCGTGCATCGACAGCCGGATCGTCACGAAGCCGGCAGCCACGCCCCTCGCCCCTTTCGCCAGCACATCGACGATCGTGTTCGCCGTGGTCACAACCAGCCGGTCCCGCAGATTTCCAGCCGTTCCGAACTGCTCGATATTCTCGATGGACGCCTTGTAGAGGTTCAGGATGTTCTCGTACTGAATATCCGAGCCGCGCACCTGGGCATCGGCGGCCGCCATCAGCGTTTCCTGATTGAACAGGAGCGCGCGCACGTACAGGTTGCGAGTATCCGAGGCCTGGCCGTTCAACCAGTCATCCAGCACCTTCCGGCATGCTTGCGTACCGGCAGCCGCCCCGATCGATTGCGCACACGATTCGCTGTATGCGTACCCGCTGCGCAAATCCCGCATATCGTGATTACCCGTCATCCAATCGGCGAGCAAGCTGCACTTGAGCCACTCGGCATGTGCCTGCACGAGAGCCGACCACCCGGGCTTGAACGCATCGAGCGCGCGGGGATACTCGTCCTTCCGAAAACGCTCCAGCGCCTGTGTGTCGATCACGCTCACGGGCTTTCCGTCGCGGCCGATCAACGGCTTGCCGTCCGGCCCCATCCTGGCGCATGCCGCGGCCCATGCCTCGTCGGCCGCTTCCAGCTCGGCGGTCGGGATATCGTCGATTTTCCGTTGCTCGGCCCTGGCGGCCCTACCGGCGCTGCCGGTCGCGATCCACCTGCGCACGAAGCGATAGAGCCCGGCCAGGTCCGCCGCCGGCTCTCCCGGCGCGCGGACCACGGCATTGAGAGCATTGGCATCGGCGATACGTTTCGATATGCCGTAGCCAAGCCCGGCACTGGCCTTCGCATTGGCCCGAATGCCCGCCTCGGCACGCTCCAGGAGCTGCGCCGACACGTACTTCCAGTAAATCCCCGTGTCGAAACCGTTGTGCGAATCAGGGATGGTCAACTCGGCAAGATCATTCGCGATGCCGAGGGGATCGTTGACGGCAATCACGAAACCCTGCTTCAGCGGCGATTCGGCCATTACCTTGGCGATGCGCGCATCCGCATGGGTTTGACGCAGACGGATGTCGTCATTGGGCGCGCAATTGCTGAAATCGAAGGCTTCCGCCATGGCGCGATGGTCCATCGCGAAATGCGAGATCCCGCCACGCACCGCCTCGAATTCCCCCGTATGGGCAGCGCCGCCGGCGATCATCGCCGACACATCGATGCACTGCATATGCAGCTTGCGCCAAGCGATATCCTCGATCTTCTTGAAGACCATATCCCGAGTCCAGCGCACATTGGACCATCCGATCCAGAGTTTCGTGGCCTCGTCGTCACCAGGCGTGTGTTGGATGCTCACGCAGAGGCCGTAGGATTGCGGATAGTCGTCACCGAGCGGACAGAGATTCGCGGTCAGGTTGTATTTGGCGCTGTTGCAGGGCGGCGGCGCGATGCCCGGCGGAAATTTCCATAACGTGCCGTCGCCCGTCACCATGTAGGCACGCAGAAGCTTGCGCTTTTCGTCGTAGGTGTAGAGGTACCCCCCTCGCAGCGAACGCAAGGTGTATCGCGCCGTCGCGACGTCCTGCGGCGCGCGATCGTCGACTCGAAAATTTCCGGACAAGGCGGGGACCTTCGCCGCGCCGCGAGGGCAGGCGATCGCATAACGAACGGGATAGATGAGCAACGAGTCACGATCGCAGATCGGGCAGCCCTTACGTATCGACATGGCGTGTCCCTCGTGCCAGGTTGTGCGACGGCGCATCGGATTGGCCGCTTGAGGCCGGAGCGCCGCCCCACGGCGCCAAGCGTTCCCGCACCTCGAACACGCCTTCCAGGTAGTCGGCGTAGCGATCTCGCAGATAAGCAAGCGAGGCGGCCCGGTCGACCTGCAAGTCGAACTTGTCCAGGAAGAACTGCAGGCGGGAACGGTTCTCGTCGAGGATCTGCGCCCAGGTCTTCACCTGGATCGTCACGTTCGCCTTCGCGTAGATCAGACCGGTATCGTCCTGGGCGAGTGCCTCGGCATAAGGCGCCAGTTCGTCGCCGATCACCCAGAAATTCCAGTTCACCTTCACCATCGAAAAGCGAGGGTCGCGCATCACGCTGAAGGCATAGGCCTGGATCTGCGTGATCTCCTCCGAGCCGATCTTCACCCGCGGCGCCTTCAGCTCGACGATCAGATGCGACAGGCCATTCGCGCGATGCGACCGGGTCGCCTTCGACAGCATCAGGTCGACGATGCCGCGCGTGCGCGAGACATGCTTCACCGGCGCGTCGATGACGAGATCGCGGCCCAGCCATTTCCGGTGCTCGGCCAGCACGGCCGTCAGCGATTGATCGTCGACCGACAGGCTGTACTCCTCGCCGAACAGCCAGCAGTTCTCCGCGACGATGCGATGCAGCTGCGTGCGCTCCTTCAGGCGCCGTTTCGGTTCGGGATCGAACAACAGCACTTCGAGCCCCGCGATGAAACGCAGGCGCTCGGAGACGACCCGGGTCGCGCCGACGATCGACGACAGCGAGGTATCGCGCAGCAGATGGGCGAGCTCGTCGCGCTGCGGCTTCGGCAGGCGCAGCACCTCGTCGAGGATGAGCTGCAGCGACTCGGGGCTGGTCTCGATCGCCTGCCTCAGCATGCGAAGCTGGAACGCCTTGCTGCGGCGCTGGATCGCGTCGAAGCCAGGAAGATGGCGGGCGATATGCACCGCCACGATGTCGAACACCTGCCGCTCGATCTGCTCGATCGAGGTGCCCGGCGCCTCCGGAAACGGATAGACCTGCTCGGCCTTCCATTCCTCCACCACGGCCCGCGCCTGCGCGGCCGCCTGGTCGAGGTCCTGGAATGCCTGCGGCCGGGTGCCGGCCGGATCATGCTGCGTCGTCATGCGATGCTCCCGAAATGCGACCGGCGCTGGCCGCCGGCCTGGGTGGATCAGGAATGGCATCGTCGCGTCGCCTGGAATCGGTGCCGCGCGCCCGAGCCGGCGCCACGCGTCGGACCTGGGGCCGGGACGATTCCTTGTCGCGAATAGGAAGATGGGGTTGCCGGACGAATGCCGGCATCGAGATGAACCGGGCAAGCCGGATCGCAACGATGCACCGGGTTGAAACCGAACCGGCAGCGTAACGAACCTGAAAAGAGATAGCCTTGCCGACGATCAAGCGGGAAACGTATGGCCCGCGACCTCGACGCGCATGATGAAGCGCGCCGTGCCGGGCCTACTTCGCGGCGGCCACGATCACCGCCGCCAAGCGCCGCGCCGCCGCCTCCATCACCGCCTCGTCATAGCCCCCGAAGCCGAGCACCAGCCCGGCTCGCGCCGTGCCCGGCGCATACATCGGCGACACCGGCCGCACCGCGACGCCCGCCGCCAGCGCGGCGGCCGCCACGCGGCGATCGTCGAGGCCCGGCGCGAGCCAGAGCACCAGGTGCATGCCCTGGTCGCTCGGCTCGCGCCAGGCCAGTTCGGGCGGCAAGGCCGCGTCGAGCGTGGCGATCAGCCGGGCGCGGCTCGCCGCGTAGACGCCGCGTACGCGCCGGATGTGCCGGTCGAGATGGCCCTCGCCGATGAAGGCGGCCAGCACGTGCTGGTCGGCCTCGGGCGGATGGCGGTCCATCAGCACGCGCGCGCCGCGAAACGCGGCGACCAGCTCCGGCGGCACGATCGCGTAGCCGAGCCGCAGCGAGGGAAACAGGATCTTGCTGAAGGTGCCGAGATAGACCACGCGCCGCGGGTCCAGCCCCTGCATCGCCGGGAAGGGATGGCCGGCATAGCGCAGCTCGCTGTCGTAATCGTCCTCGACGATCCAGGCGTCGCGCGCGCGGGCCCAGTCGAGCAGCGCGTCGCGACGCGCCACGCTCAAGGGCATGCCGAGCGGGTACTGGTGCGAGGGCGTGACGAAGGCGGCGCGCGCCTCGGGCGCCAGGCGCAGCCCGGCATCGACGTCGAGCCCTTCGGCGTCGACCGGCACGCGCACGATGGCCTCGCGCCGCCCGGTGCTCTCGAGGATCGCGGTGATGCCGCGATAGGCCGGGTTCTCGACCCAGGCGCGCTCGCCCTCGCCGAGCAACACCTGGGTGGCCAGGTAGAGCCCCTGCTGGGTGCCGCTGGTGACGATCACCTGGGCCGCCTCGCAACGCACCGAGCGCGCGCGGCGCACGTAAGCGGCGATCGCCTCGCGCAAGGCGTCCACGCCGCGCGTGTCGCCGTAGCCCGACGGCGCGGCCGGGCCGCGAGCGCGCAGCCGGTTG
>NZ_VWWC01000181.1:0-14216 GCF_011753175.1 Burkholderia sp. Cy-637
TCGGCCCTGCTCGCGCGCGAGCAGGGCCGCGCGCGCCGCGCCGGCCTGCAGCTCCGCTTGCGCGACCTGCTGCGCCAATTGCGCGATGGCGGCCGCCGGCGCCTCGCGCACCGTCTGCCGCATGCCGGCCTCGTCTTCCTCGTCCTGCCATTCGCCCGTCTCGGGCACCGGCAGGCGCCACGATTCGGGGTTCTGCCAGAACACGCCGCGCAGGCGGTCGTTGTTGGCCACCGGCTCGGTGCGCGGCGCCGGCACCGCCAGCTCGGGCGGCGGCGGCACATAGGCGAACGCGCGCCCGCTCAATTCAGCGAGCATCGCGACCATCTCGCCGAGCGTGCCGCTCGCGAGCCACTCCTCGAAGCGGCGGCGGCAGGTCGGGCCCGAGGGATAACGGCCGGGCAGCTTCGACCACGGCTCGCCCGTGGTCAGGATCCACAGGATCGCGTTCGCGACCACGCGCGTCTCCGCGCGCGGTCGCCCGCGCCGGTTCAGCCGGATCGGTTCGTCCGCGATCAGCGTCGACACGCGTGTCCATTCTTCATCGCTCAACTCATCGAAGAACATAGATCTCTCCACACGCAGCCAGGCCGGGGCTGCGATCGGGGCAACATGACCGTGTGGCACGCACGATCATGGCCAGGTTGCACATTGGACGATACCGGGGGCGCCGCGCCGATGCATTGCGCACTGAAGCGGTGCTGCAATTCACGACGTCGATGCATGAAACCCCTGTCGCAGTGGGATGCAGGATTTAATGTGCATGAAGCATACCACCATCAGGGTTTATCTCAATATGACAATCTCGTATTGTTACCCGCTGAAACAAGGAATTCTCAAGCTCCGCCTCATCCAATCCGACACTGATTGAAATGCTTATCCATTTTGTTGGAAAGTCACGCCCAGCAAGGGCTTTGACCTTGGTCATATTTGCTTACGATTTGTTGCAGATTGGAGTCAATGATTGAAAAAGGAATGAATTTCCGATTGATATCTCCAATCGGTAAATTCTCCGGAAATTCGATAAAGAATTTTTGATTCGCATTGCCAATCCGCCTGTCGATTTCTACAGGAATACAGGTCTGTCAGGGCATGGAGCGGCGTGGACGCGGTTCGCGAAATGGCGCGCCGTTATTGCCGGCGCATACGCTGGAGGAGATGGAGAGGAGACTATCGGAATCGGCGCAGGCCGCAGCGAATGGGACGGCGCGGACGGCGCGGACGCCACGCGCGAGGCGTGGGTCCGCGCCGGTGCTTCAGAACTTCCAGAGCAGGTTGCCGAGCACCGCGTTGTCGCGCACGCCGCTGCCGTACTGGCCGCTGTAGGTCAGGCCCAGCTTGAGCCGCTGCGTGAGGTTTGCGTCGACGCCCAGCTCGACCACCGCCGCATCGCGCGCGATCGGCACGCCCGACACCTGGAACGCCGAGCCGCCGTTCACGAAGGCGAAGGTCGAGTTCGGCGTGGTCGAGCCGAAGGCATGGCGCCAGCCGGCCATCGCGCGCGCCGAGAAGCCGCCCCGGGACATCACGTCGAACTTGGTGGCCGCGCGCAGGCCGGCGGTCGAGAAGCCGATGCTGTTCGACTCGTTGGCGCTGCGCAGGGCCGCCGCGCCGCCCGTCTCGGTCATGCCGTCGGTGTGCAGGTTCACGTAGGCGAGGTTGACGAAGGGCTCGAGGGCCACCGCGCCGGCCGGCAGCGCGTAGCCGACTTCGCCGAACACCTGCGCGGTCTGCGCGTTGATGCCGCTTTGCGCGTGGTCCGAGAAGCCCGCGAAGCCCGGGTAGCGATCGGTGTCGATGCGGTGCCAGGTGTAGGCCGCGCCGCCGCGCAGGCCGAGCGCGCCGAACTGGCCGCCGCCGTAGATCGACAGCGAGTAGCTGTCGGCGCTGGCCGAGGACTGCGTGTCGTTGTCGAAGCTGCTGTGGGTCACGCCGCCGGCCACACCCGCGCGCCAGTGGTCGCCCAGGCCGACGTCGGCACCGGCGATGAAGCCCGTCATGCTGCGCGAGACGCTCGAGGCGTTGTTGTTGCCGTCGAAGCGGCTGCGGCCGCCGAAGGCCTGGCCCCACACCACCGGCTGATACGGCGTGGACTGGCAGCGCTGCTGCGCGGTGGCCGCGCCGGCCGGGCCGGACAGCACCGAGTTCGCGTCGCCGCACAACGAGGCGCCGCCCGCGGCGAGCGCCGAGAGCGGTCCGCTGGAGGCCGCCAGGCCCTGCCGCACGCGATCGGTCACGGCATCGCGCACATAGCGGCTGTCGGTCAGCAGCAGGCTCTTCATGCTCGCGTAGAGCTCGCCGTCGAGCGAGTTGTAGGCCGCCCGCGCGGTGGGCGCATCGGTCGACAGCAGCGTGTCGTAGACCGGGTTGCCGGCGCCGAGCGTGCCGATCGCGGTGGCCACCTCGTGCTGGTTCGGGGTCTGCGCCACGTCGGTGAACGAGGTGCCGTTGGCCACCAGGTCCAGCACCGCGCGATTCGCGTCGTAGCTGAGCTGCGGCTTGAGGAAGGCGAGGTTGCTGGTGACGTTGCTGAAGGTGCCGCTCAGGCCGCCGCTCGCATCCACGATGGTGTAGCTGGTGGACGGCGAGTAGACCCCCGTGTTGGCCAGCACCTGCACCGTGCCGCCGCCGATCTGCGCGGCGCCGGTGGCCTTCACCGAGCCGGCCTGCTGCGGGTTGGCCGCCACCTGCAGCGTCGAGCCCGGCTGGAAGGTGAGGTTGCCGCCCACGTTCAGCGAGCTGCCCGGCTGGCTGGCCGCCGCGGTCGCGCCGTTGCCGACCACCAGGCCGCCGATCGTGCCGGTGCCGGTCACCGTGCCGCCGTTCATCACCGTGACGGTCGACTGCGCCAGCGAGCCGGCCACGTTCAGCGTGCCGGCCGCCACCGTGGTCGGGCCGCTCAGCGTGCTGGCGCCGGTCAGCGTGAGCTGGCCGCTGCCGGCCTGGGTGAGCGAGCCGGTGCCGCTCACCGTGCCGCCGAAGCTGGTGTCGTCGGAGCGGTTGAAGACCAGCGAGCCCGCGTTCGCGACATTGCCGGCCAGGGTGCCCGAGGTGCCGCCGTTGCCGACCTGCAGCGTGCCGCCGGCGATGGTGGTGCCGCCCGCGTAGCTGTTGTCGCCGGTCAGCGTCAGGGTGCCGGTGCCGCTCTTGGTCAGCGAGCCGGCGCCCGTCAGCGCGCCGCCGTAGGTGCCGCCGCCCGCCACGTTCAGGCCGCCGCTGCCGGTGTCGATGGTGCCGCCCGCGGCGCCGTCCAGCGAGCCGAGCGTGAGCGTGGTGCTGCCCAGCAGCAGGCTGCCGCCGTTGACGGTCAGCGCGCCGGTGCCGAGCGCCTGCGCGTTGCCGAGCGCGAGCGAGCCGCCGTTCAGCGTGGTGCCGCCGCTGTAGGTATTGCTGCCCGAGAGCGTGAGCGCCGCGTTGCCGTCCTTGACCAGGCCGCCCGTGCCCGACACGGTGCCGGCCAGCGTCAGGTCCTGGCTGCCGCCGATGCTGGCCGTGTTGCCGAGGTTGACCGCGTTGTTGAGCGTGACCGCCGCCGAGGTGTCGAGCGTGGCCGGGCCGCTGACGGTCAGCGCGCCGCTGCCGAGCGCGCCGTTGCTGCCCACCACCAGGGTGCCGCCGCCGAGCGTGGTGCCGCCGCTGTAGGTGCTGTCGGCGCCCAGCGTCTGGCTGCCGGTGCCGGCCTTGACCAGCCCGCCGGTGCCCGTGATGGTGCCGCCGAAGCTGGTGTTGCCGGCGCCGCCGAGCGTCAGCGTGTTGCCGCCGAGGTTGACCGTCGAGCCCGCCGCGCCGGCGAGGCCGCCGACCGTCTGCGGCGTGTTCGCGCCGCTCAGGTCGAAGCTCGTGCCGGTGTTGGCGAGATTGACGGTGCCGCCGGCCGCGAGCGAGCCGCCCGCGCCGATCGCCAGCGTGCCGGCATTGACCGTGGCGCCGCCCGTGAAGCTGTTGGCGCCCGTCAGGGTGGCGGTGCCCGTGCCTTCCTTGGTGATGCCGCCGGTGCCGGCGATGGTGCCGCCGAAGGTTTCGTTGCCCGAATCGCCGAAGCTCAGGCCGTTGCCGCCGAGGTTGACGGTGGTGCCGGCCACGCCGGTCAGCCCGCCGATGGCCTGGGCGCCGCCCGCGTTGCCGATGTCGAAGGTGGCGCCCGCGTTGGCGAGGTTGACGCCGGTGCCGGCCGCGAGCGACCCGCCCGCGCCAATCGCCAGCGTGCCCGCATCGACCGTGGCGCCGCCCGTGAAGCTGTTGGCGCCCGTCAGCGTGGCCGTGCCGCTGCCGATCTTGACGATGCCGCCCGCGCCGCCGATCGAGCCGCCGAAGGTCTCGTTGCCCGAATCGCCGAAGCTCAGGCTGTTGTTGCCGAGCGTGACGGTCGAGCCGGTCACGCCGGTCAGCCCGCCGATGGTCTGCCCCGCGCTCGAATTGCTGATGTCGAGGCCCGTGCCCGCGTTGGCGAGCAGCACGTTGGTGCCGGCTGCCAGCGACCCGCCCGCGCCCAGCGCCAACGTGCCCGCGTCGACCGTGGCGCCGCCCGTGAAGGTGTTGACGCCCGTCAGCGTGGCCATGCCCGTTCCCGACTTGATGATGCCGCCGGTGCCGGCGATCGTGCCGCCGAAGGTTTCGTTACCCGAATCACCGAAGCTCAGGCCGTTGCCGCCGAGGTTGACCGTCGAGCCCGCCACGCCGGCGAGGCCGCCGATGCTCTGTGCGCCGCCCGCGTTGCCGATGTCGAAGGTGGTGCCGGCATTGGCGAGGTTGACGCCGGTGCCGGCCGCCAGCGACCCGCCCGCGCCGATCGCCAGCGTGCCGGCATTGACCGTGGCGCCGCCCGTGAAGGTATTGGCGCCCGTCAGCGTGGCCGTGCCGCTGCCTTCCTTGGTGATGCCGCCGGTGCCCGCGATCGTGCCGCCGAATGTTTCGTTGCCCGAATCACCGAAGGACAGGCCGTTGCCGCCGAGGTTGACGGTGCTGCCGGCCACGCCGGTGAGGCCGCCGATCGCCTGCGGCGTGGTCGCGCCGCTGATGTCGAAGCCCGCGCCGGCGTTGGCGAGGTTGAGGCCGGTGCCGGCCGTGAGCGAGCCGCCCGCGCCGATCGCCAGCGTCCCCGCGTTGACGGTCGCGCCGCCCGTGAAGGTGTTCACACCCGTGAGCGTCTCGGTGCCGGTGCCAGCCTTGGTGATGCCGCCGGTGCCGGTGATCGCGCCGCCGAAGGTCTGGTTGCCGGCGTCGCCGAAAGTGAGGCCGTTGCCGCCCAGCGCCACCGTCGAGCCGGCCGCGCCGCTCAGGCCGCCGATGGTCTGCGCCGCGCCCGAGTTGCTGATGTCGAAGCTGGTGCCCGAGTTGGCGAGGTTGATGCCGGTGCCGGCCGCGAGCGAGCCGCCCGCGCCCAGCGCCAGCGTGCCGGCGTTGACGGTCGCGCCGCCCGTGAAGCTGTTGGCGCCGGTCAAGGTGGCGGTGCCCGTGCCCTCCTTGGTGATGCCGCCCGTGCCGGCGATCGTGCCGCCGAAGGTTTCGTTGCCGGCATCGCCGAAGGACAGGCCGTTGCCGCCGAGGTTGACTGTCGAGCCCGCTACGCCGGTGAGGCCGCCGATCGCCTGCGGCGTGGTCGCGCCGCTGATGTCGAAGCCCGTGCCGGCGTTGGCGAGGTTGACGCCGGTGCCGGCCGAGAGCGAACCGCCCGCGCCGATCGCCAGCGTGCCCGCATCGACGGTCGCGCCGCCGGTGAAGGTATTGCTGCCCGTCAGCGTGGCCGTGCCGCTGCCCGACTTGGTGATGCCGCCGGTGCCGGCGATCGTGCCGCCGAAGGTTTCGTTACCCGAATCACCGAAAGTCAGGCCGTTGCCGCCGAGGTTGACCGTGCTGCCGCCCACGCCGGTCAGCCCGCCGATGGTCTGCGGCGTGGTCGCGCCGCTGATGTCGAAGCCCGCGCCCGAATTGGCGAGGTTGATGCCGGTGCCGGCCGCGAGCGACCCGCCCGCGCCGATTGCCAGCGTGCCGGCGTTGACGGTCGCGCCGCCCGTGAAGGTATTGGTGCCCGTCAGCGTTTCGGTGCCGCTGCCGTTCTTGGTGATGCCGGCCGTGCCGGTGATCGCGCCGCCGAAGCTCTGGTTGCTGCCGTCGCCGAAAGTGAGGCCGTTGCCGCCCAGCGCCACCGTGGTGCCCGCCACGCCGGACAAGGCGCCGATGGTCTGGGCCGCGCCCGCGCCGCTCAGGTCGAGTGCCGCGCCCGTGCCCGTCAGCGCCACGCCGCCGGTCGCGGCCAGCGAGCCGCCCGCGCCGATCGCCAGCGTCCCGGCGCCGATGGTGGTGCCGCCCGTGTAGGTGTTGGCGCCCGTCAGCGTCTGGGTGCCGGTGCCCTGCTTGACCAGCCCGCCCGTGCCGCCGATCGCGCCGCCGAAGCTGGCGTTGCCGGCATCGCCGAGCGTCAGCGTGTTGGCGCCCAGATTGACGCTGGCGCCGCCCACGCCCGACAGTTCGCCGATCGTCTGCGGCGTGGTCGCGCCGCTGATGTCGAAGCCCGTGCCGGCATTGGCCAGGTTGATGCCGGTGCCGGCCGCGAGCGACCCGCCCGCGCCGATCGCCAGCGTGCCGGCATTGACCGTCGCGCCGCCCGTGAAGGTGTTGGTGCCCGTCAGCGTTTCGGTGCCGCTGCCCTCCTTGGTGATGCCGGCCGTGCCGGTGATCGCGCCGCCGAAGCTCTGGTTGCTGCCGTCGCCGAAGGTGAGGCCGTTGCCGCCCAGCGCCACCGTGGTGCCCGCCACGCCGGACAGCGCGCCGATGGTCTGGGCCGCGCCCGCGCCGCTGATGTCGAAGCTCGCGCCCGTGCCGCCCAGGTTCACCGCGCCGCCGGCCGCCAGCGACCCGCCCGCGCCCAGCGCCAGCGTGCCGGCGTTGATGGTGGTGCCGCCCGTGTAGGTCTGCGCGCCCGTGAGCGTCTCGGTGCCGGTGCCGGCCTTGGTGATGCCGCCCGTGCCCGCGATGGTGCCGCCGAAGGTTTCGTTGCCCGCGTCGCCGAAGCTCAGCCCGTTCGCGCCGAGATTGACGTTCGAGCCCGCCGCGCCGGCCAGCCCGCCGATGGTCTGCGCCGCGCTCGAACCCGAGATGTCGAGCGAGGTGCCGGCATTGGCGAGGTTGACCACGCCCGTCGAGGACAGGCTGCCGGTGCCCGACAGCGCGATTCCGCCGGCATTGATGGTGGTGCCGCCGGTGTAGGTGCTGTTGCCCGTCAGCGTTTCGATGCCGCTGCCGTTCTTGGTGATGCCGGCCGTGCCGGTGATCGCGCCGCCGAAGGTCTGGTCGGTGCCGTCGCCGAACGTCAGGCCGTTGCCGCCCAGCGCCACCGTGGTGCCGCCCACGCCGGACAAGGCACCGATGGTCTGCGCCGCGCCCGCGCCGCTGATGTCGAAGCTCGCGCCCGCACTGCCGAGATTGACGCTGCCGCCGGCCGCCAGCGACCCGCCCGCGCCCAGCGCCAAGGTGCCGCCGTTGATGGTGGTGCCGCCCGTATAGGTCTGCGCGCCCGTCAGCGTTTCCGTGCCGGTGCCCGTCTTGGTCACGCCGCCGGTGCCGCCTATCGTGCCGCCGAAAGTGTGATTGCCCGCGTCGCCGAGCGTCAGGCCGTTCGCGCCGAGGTTCACGCTGGAGCCCGCCGCGCCAGCCAGCCCGCCGATCGCCTGCGGCGTGCTCGCCCCGCTCAGGTCGAGCGAGGTACCCGCGTTCGCCAGGTTCACCGTGCCCTGGTTCGACAGGCTGCCGCCCGCGCCGATCGCGATGGTGCCCGCGTTGATGGTGGTGCCGCCGGTGTAGGTGTTGGCGCCCGTCAGCGTCTCGGTGCCCGCGCCCTGCTTGACGATGCCGCCCGTGCCGCCGATCGCGCCGCCGAAGGTTTGGTTGGTCGCGTCGCCGAAGCTCAGCGTGTTGCCGCCGAGATTGATGTTCGAACCGCCGACGCCCGACAGCGCGCCGACCGTCTGCGGCGTGGTCGCGCCGCTGATGTCGAAGCCCGTGCCCGAATTGGCCAGATTGACCGCGCCGCCGGCCGCCAGCGACCCACCCGCGCCGATCGCCAGCGTGCCGGCATTGATGGTGGTGCCGCCGGTGAAGGTGCTGGTGCCCGTCAGCGTCTCAGTGCCCGAGCCCTGCTTGACGATGCCGGCCGTGCCGGTGATCGCGCCGCCGAAGGTCTGGTTGCTGCCGTCGCCGAAGGTGAGGCCGTTGCCGCCCAGCGCCACCGTGGTGCCCGCCACGCCGGACAAGGCGCCGATGGTCTGCGCCGCGCCCGCGCCGCTGATGTCGAAGCTCGCGCCCGTGCCGCCCAGGTTCACCGCGCCGCCGGCCGCCAGCGACCCGCCCGCGCCCAGCGCCAAGGTGCCGCCGTTGATGGTGGTGCCGCCCGTGTAGGTCTGCGTGCCCGTCAGCGTTTCCGTGCCGGTGCCCGTCTTGGTCACGCCGCCGGTGCCGCCGATCGTGCCGCCGAAGCTGTGATTGCCCGCATCGCCGAGCGTCAGGCCGTTCGCGCCGAGGTTCACGCTGGAGCCCGCCGCACCCGCCAGCCCGCCGATCGCCTGCGGCGTGCTCGCCCCGCTCAGGTCGAGCGAGGTGCCCGCGTTCGCCAGGTTCACCGTGCCCTGGTTCGACAGGCTGCCGCCCGCGCCGATCGCGATGGTGCCCGCGTTGATGGTGGTGCCGCCGGTGTAGGTGTTGGCGCCCGTCAGCGTCTCGGTGCCCGAGCCCTGCTTGACGATGCCGCCCGTGCCGCCGATCGCGCCGCCGAAGCTCTGGTTGGTCGCGTCGCCGAAGCTCAGCGTATTGCCGCCCAGCGAGACGGTGGTGCCGGCCACGCCCGACAGCGCGCCGATGGTCTGGTTCGCACCCGCTGCGCTGATGTCGAAACCCGCGCCGGCGGTGCCGAGGTTGACGCTGCCGCCGGCCGCCAGCGAGCCGCCCGCGCCCAGCGCCAGCGTGCCGCCGTTGATGGTGGTACCGCCCGTGTAGGTGTTGGCGCCCGTCAGCGTTTCGGTGCCGCTGCCCTGCTTGACCAGGCCGCCGGTGCCGCCGATGGTGCCGCCGAAGCTCTGGTTGGTGCCGTCGCCCATGGTCAGCGTGTTCGCGCCGAGCGAGACGGTGGTGCCGGCCGCGCCGGCCAGCGCGCCGATGGTCTGGTTCGCGCCCGAGGCGCTGATGTCGAAGCCCGCGCCCGCGCCGGCCAGGTTGACCGCGCCGGTGGCCGCCAGCGAGCCGCCCGCGCCCAGCGCCAGGGTGCCGCTGTTGATGGTGGTGCCGCCCGTGTAGGTATTGGCGCCCGTCAGCGTGGTGGTGGCCGCGCCGTTCTTGACCAGCCCGCCCGCGCCCGAGATCGCGCCGCTGACCGTCATCGCGTTGCTGCCGCCCAGCGCCAGCGAGGCGCCGGCATTGACGGCCACCTGGTTGGCGACGGTGACGGCCTGGCTGCTGTCGAGCGTGGCGTTGCCGCCCACCGTCAGCGTGCCGGTGCCGAGCGCCTGGTTGTTGCCCATCACGATGGTGCCGGCGTTGAGATTGGTGCCGCCCGTGTAGGTGTTGTTGCCCGACAGGGTCAGCGTGCCGCTGCCCGACTGGGTGACCGGCCCGGCGCCCGAGACGGTGCCCGACAGGTTCAGGCTGGAGCTGCCCGACACGCCCAGCCCGGCGCCGCTGGTGCCGATGTTGTTGGACAGCGTGAGGCCCGGCGTGGCCGACTGGATCGCGCCGCCGTTGGCGTTGATGGTGCCGGTGCCGAGCGAGGCGGCATTGTTGACCACCGCGGTGGCGCCGTTGCCGAGCGTGGCATCGACCGCGCCCGATGCGCCCGACAGCGTCCAGGTGCCGCTCTGCACGTCGAGGTGGTTGAAGTTGACGTAGTTGCCGTTGTTGACGGTGCCGGTGGCCGAGGTGCCCTGCTGCAGGGTCAGCGTGTTGTTGCCGCCCGCGCCGCCGTCGACGGTGCCGGTGGCCGCGAAGCCGATGGTGACCGAGCCGATGCCGAGATTGACCGCCAGGCCGGTGCCGCCCGAGCTGTTGACCGAGGAATCGGTGGTGGCGATGAACTGGTTGGTGCTGTTGGCGCCCATCGAGACGCTGCCGTTCACCGTGCCCGAATTGGTGAAGGTATTGCCGCCGGCCGAACTGCCGAGCGCCACGCGCCCGGTGATGGTGCCGGAATTGTTGATGTTGACCTGGCCGCCGCCGTAGGCGGCGATCACGCCCGCATCGGGGCCGAGCAGGGTGGCACCGATGATGCCGCTGGTCGACATGGTGCCGGTATTGGTGATGTTGGTGGTGCCGCCCGCGCCGTTCTGCACCGCCAGCGCCATGCCGGTCAGGCCGATCGACAGGCCGGTGGTACCGGCCATGGTGCCGTTGTTGGTGACCGTCTGGGTGCTGGCCGAGGCATTGCCCATCACCACGCCCGAGGACAGCACGCCCAGCCCGGTGCCGAGCAGGGTCGGGTCGATGCGGCCGTTGTTGGTCAGCGTGTCGTTGCTGCCGGTCAGGGTCATGGCATTGCCGCCGACGCCGAGCAGCACGCCGACGCTACCGCCCGGATTGACGGTGACATTGAGGTTGTTGCCGCCATTGGCATAACTGGGCGCCAGCGGATTGGCGGCGCCTGAACAACTGACATTGGAGCCGGCCGCGGTACACGCCGCCTCGGCCGGAATGATTCCGGCCCCGACCAATGCAAGGAATACGCCCATGGCGGGCAGGAGTTTCGGCAATTCGCCGTCTTTCGAATCGCGGGCGCGGACCATCTGTCAATTCTCCTTAACACGGTTTCATACGATGTAAATCTGTTAAGCAAGGCCAATCGATGGCGGCAATCGGCAACCGATCCGGAACGCGCGTGCAAAACCGGGCTCCGGGGCGAAAAACGCGGGACGAGCGAAGCCCCGCCGCGTTTATGCGCAGCGCCAAGCACCTGAAACAACTGGGAAAATTCAGTACATCAACGCAACGTCGCAGCGGATCAGCTCGGCATGGCCGTATTCCCCCTCAGGAATAAAACGTGCGTCTCGGTCGATCGGGTTAATTCTTTTGCATGACAAAAAAAGGCTACAACAAAGCACGGCAAATTGACAATTACCATCGGAACGAATTTTACGAATTCGACAGGAAAAACGATTGCGCGACCTCCGCGAGCCGAATAATAGGCACCTCAAATTTTTCAATTGAAACAATCGGGGAATGAGACAAATCGAGACTCGATTGAATTAAGCCGTGCCTTGTTCAATTGTGCGGATACAGCAATTACGCGGCGTCAAGGCAATGGATAGGCGCGTGGCTTGTCCGTCGCAGTGCAGCGAAGAGCGGAATGCGCTCGCGCGAGGGGCAATGAACACACCCGGCCCCGGCACGGCGTTGTCGTGCCCTTGCAACGGATGCACGCGCTGGATGGGCATGTCGATGCGATCGCTGTGTCGCGACAGGGCGACTGTCGGTGATGCGCAACAGAGAGCCGATCGAAGTGGATCGGGGGCGACCGATGCGCGTGCCGCATTCCATCCGGGCAAGCGTGGGCGGCACGCGGCGCATGCCAGCCGTCGAAGAAGAGCGGGCCGTCGCAGCGGACAGCCCCGCCCCGCGCTCAGCGCCGCGTGACGGGCAGCGCGGCGGCGCGCGCCAGCAGCAGTTCGCGCTCGCGCGCATTGCGCGTCAGGTCCGCTGCGCGCAGCCATTCGGCACGCGCCTCGTCGTGACGTTCGAGCCGTGCCAGCAGGTCGGCACGCACGCCCGGCAGCCAGGGATAACGCGCCAGCGCGGGATCCCCGGCCAGCGCATCGACCAGCGCCAGCCCGGCCGCCGGACCCGCGGCCATGCCGACCGCCACCGCGCGATTGAGCGCGACGACCGGCGAGGGCGTGACCTCGGCCAATGCGTCGTAGAGCGCGACGATACGAGACCAGTCTGTATCCTCAGCCGTCCGCGCCTGCGCGTGACAGGCGGCCAGCGCGGCCTGCAGCGCATAGGGACGGCGCGCGCCGCCCAACGCGCGCGCGCGCTCGAGCGCGGCCAGCCCGCGCCGGATCAGCAGCCGGTCCCAGCGGCCGCGGTCCTGGTCGAGCAGCAGCACCGGGCGGCCAGCCGCATCGATGCGTGCATGCATGCGCGAGGCCTGCAGTTCCATCAACGCCACCAGCCCATGGACCTCGCTGTCGTCCGGCGTCAGTTCGGCCAGCACGCGGCCCACGCGCAGCGCCTCGTCGGTGAGGGCCGGGCGGGTCCAGTCGTCGCCGGCGGTGGCCGAATAACCTTCGTTGAAGATCAGGTAGATCACCTCCAGCACCGAGCCGAGCCGCGCCGCGCGCTCGTCGTCGCGCGGCACCTCGAACGGCACCCGAGCGGAGGCGAGCGTGCGCTTGGCGCGCACGATCCGCTGCGCGATGGTCGGCTCGGGCGTCAGGAAGGCGCGCGCGATCTCGTCGGTCGACAGGCCGCCGAGCAGCTTCAGCGTCAGCGCGACCCGCGCGTCCCTCGACAGCACCGGGTGGCAGGCGATGAACACCAGCCGCAGCAGGTCGTCGCCGATATCGTCCTCGCGCGCGGCTTCCAGCGCGTCGGCCACGTCGGGCGCGACCCAGCTGCCGAGCGCGTCGAGTTCATGGCCGAGCTGCTCCTGCTTGCGCGTGTGGCGCGTGTCCTGGCGCAGCCGGTCGAGCGCGCGGCGCTTGGCGGCCGTCATCAGCCAGGCGGCCGGATTGTCGGGCACGCCCTCGCGCGGCCAGTGCTCGAGCGCGGCCACCAGCGAGTCCTGCGCGACCTCCTCGGCCGCGCCGACATCGCGCAGCATGCGCGTCAGGTAGGCGACGATCCTGGCCGATTCGATCCGCCACACGGCTTCGATCGCGCGCGAGGCCGCGGCGCCCGTCACGCCGCGGCTCCGCTCGCGCGGGCCGGCGGCCGGTTGTCGATGCGCTGCTGCATGGCTGTCTCCTCGGGGCATCGGCCAAGCGCGGCCGTGCCCGGTATGCACTCCGAATGAATGCGCCGTTGGTTCTTGCAATCGACGCCGGCATGCGCAGGATGCGTCGTGCTCGTCTCGCGCCCGGCCCGGCGCGCCGGCCGCCTGGATACCTACCCGGAGGCCGGCCGTGTCGCGCCGCGACCGGGCCCTTGCCTCAGGCGCGTGCCTTGCGATCGAAGTAGCCGCCCGGCTCGAAGTCCTCGGGCTCGAACAACTGCCGCACCTCGATCGTGCCGTCGTCCTCGCCGAACGGCGAGGGAAAGCGCCGCGACCATTCGAGCGCCTCCTCGCGCGAGCGCACCTGGATCATCGTGTAGCCGGCGATCAGCTCCTTGGTCTCGGCGAACGGCCCGTCCAACACGGTGCGCCGCCCACCCGCATGCTCGACGCGCCAGCCTTCGTCGCTGGGCCGCAACCCGGCCGCGTCGAGCAGCACGCCCGCCTTCGCGAGCTCAACGTGAAAGACCTCCATCGCCTCCATCAGCGCCTGGCCGGGCCGCATGCCGGCCTCGCTCGCGCGGGTCGCCCGCACCATGATCATGAATCGCATCGCTTCGTCCTCCGTTGGTCGTGGATCGGTGCCGCGCCGTCTGGCGGGCTCCTGTCGCTACGACGCACGAGCCGACACGATTTCGACATCGCCTCGGGAAAACCACGAGCGTGCCACTGCCGCTACAGGAAACAGGGGCCGAGCTCGCGAACCTCCACCGTGCACCATTCGGCCGCCGGACAGGTCTTGGCGATCGCCACCGCCTCGCCCTCGGTAGCCACGTCGAGCAGGAAGAAGCCGCCGATCATTTCCTTGGCCTCGGCGAACGGCCCGTCGACCACCCGCGCCTCGCCGTTACGGACCTGCACGCGCGTGCCCTTGTCCTCCGACACCAGCGATTCGGCCGCGCGCAGCACGCCGCGCGATTCCAGTTCGCCGGCGAAGCGCAGCATCCGCTCGTACAGCGCGCGGCCCTCCTCCTGCGTGCGCTGCGCGCGCTGGCCGACGGGTTCGGCAATCAGAAGCATAAAAGCCATGATCTTCTCCGGTGATCGAACGGTGGACCAAGCAGCGCGGCAATGCGAATGAGCGCGGCGCCGGGCCCGAGCCGCCTATTCTGGGCGCGCGCCCGGCGAGCGTCCATCAGGGCCGGCCCACTCGCGAGCGATGCGCCTGGCCGCCGCGCCGGCCAGCCACAGGCAGGCGGCCGCGATGCCGGCCAGGTGCCCCTCGACCCGCACCGGCCCGCCCAGCCAG
>NZ_VWWC01000182.1:0-14193 GCF_011753175.1 Burkholderia sp. Cy-637
TCTGCCGCGCCCTCGGCGCCGCCGGTAGCGGCCGCGCCGGCCGCCTCGGCCGCCGCGCTGTCGCCGCCGATGCCCATGAAGCCCTCGCCCTTGGCGAGGTCGCCCAGCGTCTGGGTGACCGTCTTGGCGTCGCTCAGGCCGCGATGCACGTCGTCGATGGTATTGCCGGCCTGCTGGTCGCCATTGCCGCCGCCCACCGCGCCCGTGCCGTCGCCGCCGGCATCGCCCGCGCCGCTGCCGGCCTGGCTCACGCCGCCGCCGCCCTGGAACTCGCCCGACATCTTCTGCATCTCGGGCGGCACCGTCTGCTGCAGGTAGGCCGCCGTGGCCGGGTCGCTGGCCAGCTTCTGGATGTCCTGCTGCAGCGCCGCCACCGTCTTGTCGACGTTGCGCAGCTTGTCCGAGCCGCCGGCCTGCACGTCCACCAGGGTCTCCATCAACTTCACCATCACCGCCGCCTTCTGCTGCGGCGTGTAGTTCTGCGGGTTCTGGATGATGTCGCCGTTCAGCGAGCTGATATCGGTGTTGCCGGTGATGTTCTGCAGGCTCGCGTCCTGCAGGAACTGCTGCGAGCCGGCCTGGGTGGTCGGCGCATCGTCGCTGAGGAAGTGGTCGAGGTTCTTGGTCGAATAGATCTGGTCGCGCTTCTTGGTGGCCTTGTCGTCGCCGCTGCGGTCCAGGTCGTCGAAGCCGCCGTCCGAGCCGAAGGCCGTCGCGGCCGACTTCAGCGCCGAGCTGAAGCCCGAGTTCTTCTGCAGGTCCTCGACCTGCTGCTGGGTGGTCAGGCCGCCGCCCGACTTGCCGCCGTGCGTGTAGTTGTTGCCGTTCTTGCCGTTGGACTTGTGGCCCTCGGATTCGCCGGCGATCGCGTTGTAGGCCTTCATCAGCCCGGCCGAGCGCTCCACGTTGACCGAATCGGCATCCGCGTCGGGATGCTTCTTCATGTAGTCCTTGATATCCGAATCGGCCTGGTCGAGGTTGGTGCTGACCTGGCCCATGAAGCCCTGCATCTTCTTGGTGTCGATCGTGCCGTCCGACTTCAGCGCGCCGGTGTTCTGCAGCGCCGTCTTCAGCGAGGGGTTGTCGTTGACGAACTGCATCGCCGCGGCCTTCTGCGCCTCGGTCGGCGGCTGGCCGTCGGGGCCCGCCTTGCCGCTGAGGATCTGCATGGCCGCCAGCGGACGCTCGAGCGACACGCCCTGGTCCGGCGAGGCCAGGTCCGACCACTTCGCGAGGTCGGACTGGTCGTTGCTCTGGCTGTACTGGTCGAGCGCGGCGTACTTGCCGTCGTCGGTGGCCGCGCCCGAGGCACCTGCCGCACCCGCGGCGCCGCCGAGCGTGCCCGCGCCGCTCATCGAGGGATCCTGCGCCAGCGAGGACGGGTCCATCTGCGGCATCTGCGAGCCGCCGGCCGGCGCCGCGTCGCCACCGTCATCGCCGCCGCTCTGCTGCTGTGCCGCCGATGCCAGGTTGCGCACCATCGCCTGCAATTGCTGGTTGAGCTGCTCCATCATCTGGAGCGCGTCCTGTATCCCGCCGCCGGACGAACCGCTGAGGTCCGTGGTCGGCACGTTCATGGTCTGGGAATACGAAAGCGGATTGAGGGATGTCATGGCACGCGGCTAATTGAATTGGAATGGAAAACGCGGGGCGGCACCGGGCGGCCCCACGCGAACGCGAATGACAAAACGGCCCGTTCCGCGAGGAACGGGCCGCCGCCATCACGCGTTGTCGTCGTCGTCCTGCTGCTTCGGCATCTGCAGGCTACCCATGCCGCCCATCCCTCCCATGCCGCCCATCCCCATCATGCTCATCATGATCTGCGGGGAGAAACCGCCGATGAAGGACGAATCGGAAGCCGTGGCGGTGGGCGAGGCGCCGGCCGTCGGATCGGCGATGCCGCCCTGCGCGGCCTTCTGGAAGTTGGCCATCGACGACAGGCCGTCGGCGCCCTTCACGTCGGCCGTCTCGATGGCCTGGTAGGCGCTCGGGTTCTGCAGCATGAACTTGGCGGCGCTCTGCACGTCCGGCGGCGTGCCGGCCGGCGGGTTCATCGCCAGTTGGTAGAGCGAGTTCGGATCGGTGGTGCCGACGCCGTTCTGCTGGCCGTAGGCCGCGATCGCGCCCGCGGCCGACTGCATGGTGACCGGCGAGCCGTCCGACATGGTCGGCGCCTGCGAGCCCTGCGTGCCGTCGGCGCCGCCCTGCGCGGCCCACTGCATGTCGCCGATGCCGGCCTTGCCGTCGGCGCCCGGCACGTCGTGCGTCTCGATCGCCTTGAACACGTCCGGATTCTGCAGCATGAACTGCGCAGCCTTCGAGACATCCGGAGGCGTGCCGGCCGGCGGGTTCTGCGCCAGTTGGTAGAGCTGGTTCGGCGTGATCGGGTCGACGCCGTTCTGCGACATGTAGGAGCTCAGGGCACCCGCCGCGGATTGCGGCGTCATGCCGGTGCTGTCCGCCGCGCCGCCGACGCCCGCGCCGCCGATGCCGCCCAGCGCGCCGTCGCCGCCCACGTCACCGGCACCGCCGGCATCGCCGCCGGCACCGGGCAGGCCGCCCGCGCCGGACTGGCCGCCGCCGAGTTGCTGCGCGAGTTGCTGCGCCTGCGCCAGGCTCTGCTGGATCTGGCCGATCAGTTGCTGCATGACCGAGCCGGCCAGCATGCTGACCTGCTGGTCGACCTGCTGCTTCAGTTGCGCGACCTGCGAGGTGAGGCTCGACAGGCTCGCACCGCCCAGCAGCGACGAGGCAGTGTTCGGCAGGCTGATTCCGCCTGAGAAATTCATGGTTTGGCCTCCTATGAATGGGTACCGAGTACGACGTTCAAGGTGTCACGTCACACGCCGCCTGTTCATAGGAGGCGCTATGCCGTTGCCAATACTAGTCAACCGCTGCATATCGAAACTTCGTCGATCCGAACCCCCTGCCGGAAATGCGAAGCGCATGCAAGCCGGGCCTCGGCGGCCCGCGAAGGCAGGGGCGAGTCGCTGCGCCTCGTCGCGCACGGCTTCGTATCGCGGTACGCGGCGGTGGCGCGCTTCCTGTCTGATATGGGTTTACCGACTCTCCGTGGCGCGGCCATGCACGTGTTTTCGTTCGTCGATCGTCGTGGTGCGCATCGCGCATCGCATGCAGGCCGGGTTTCGTTCGGGCGGGGGCTGGGGCTGGGCCTCGCGTTCGCGCTGCTCGCCGGTTGCGCGACGCGCCCGCCGGGTCCGCCCGACGCGGCGGTGCCCGACTCGCTGCGCGGCGCGCATGCCGAGGCCTGGCAGGAAACGCTGACGGCGGCGGGCGACCAGGTCTACCGCTGCCATCGCGTGCCGGCGCAGGCCACCGACGCACCCGGCGCGAGCGCGGGCCAGGCCTTGCGCTGGCAGCCCTACGGGCCCGAGGCCATCCTCATCGATGCGCGCGGGCACAGCGTCGGCGCGGTCACGCCGGGCCGCTACTTCCTCGCCCACGACGGCAGCTTCGCGGTCGGCAAGACCGAGGCGGCCACCATCGTCGACGCCAGCGCCCTGCCCTGGGTCCGCTACACGATCGACGCGAGCACCCGCGCGCGCGGCGGCCGCGACGGCCGCATGACGCGCGTCAGCACGGTGATCCGGATCAACACGCGCGGCGGCCTCCCCGCCAGCGACAGTTGCCGCCTGGAAGGCACCCAGCTCTACGTCCCCTACTTCGCCACCTATCTCGTCTACCGCCCGGCAGCCGCGGCGCGCTAGCACATCTTTTTGATTTCTTGATTAAATCGCGTCATTAAGATATGCGATTTTTTATTGCATCTGCACAAGTATTCGCGCGCTTCATTTAAAAGATTGCCGAGAATTACTCACCAAATATCAGCGAACATTACAAATGGAAAGGAAGCTGGCGTTGCCTGATTTTTACCTGATTCTAGGTATCTGACGATCCCCTTACGATCTTGTCTGATCCCAGGCGCTCCAAGCTTACATTTTCATATCGAAAGTTTATGTTTAGGTGAAAAACTAAACATTACATTCCATGATTCGAAAAAGATGTGCCTGCAAGCCCCAAAAACTGGCAATTTCTTTCCGGCGGTTAACAATAAGTTACATCCTTGGTTTTTCGATGCCTGTACTTTCGCTCCGTGCCAGTAGCCTGCCGGTTCATTTCACGACGGGACAAGTAGAGAGGAGGTCAGGTTGAAGTTCGCCGTATTAACGCCCAACGTCAGCATGTTCGAACGACTGCGCCAGCATTTTCTCGATGCCTCGGTCGAATGCATTCAATTCGACGACGATGTCGCCCTGGCGCGTGGCCTTTATCGCGATGATTACCGCGTGATCCTGGTCGATGCCGCCACCGGCATCGACGGCACGCGCACCGTGTTCGCGCGACGCGCCTTCTATGGCGGCCGCCGGGCGCCCCTGCTGGTGGTCGGCACGTTTACCGATCGCGACAGCCTGGAGCGCGCCTTCGACGCCGGCGCCGACGACGTGGTGCTCGCGCCGTTCGATCGCAACGAACTCGCCGCGCGCGCGTTTCGCGCCATGCGCCGCGTGGAGGCCGAGCCGGCCCCGCGCGACGAGCAGCGCGTCACGCTAGGCGCGTACACGCTGGACCAGCAGGCCAGCACCGTGCAGATCGCGGGGCGCACCGTGCGCGTCACCACGCGCGAATTCGCGATCGCCTGGCTGCTGTTCTCGCGAGCCGGCGAATACGTCACGCGCCGCCAGTTGGCCGGCGCGATCTGGGGCAGCACGGAAGACATCGTCGGCCGGCGGCTCGAGCAGCATATCTACAAGCTGCGCCGCAAGCTGGAGCTGACCGGCGAATCGGGCGTGGCGCTGCGCACCATGTACGCGCACGGCTACCGGATCGAGCAGACCGACGGCAGCGCGCTGGAGGCGAGTGCCCAGGAAGAGATGCAGGACGACAAGCTGTCGGCGCTGCTCGAAGCCTCGCCGGGTGCCTCGCTGCGCGCCATGGCGGAGCTCGCGCCGGCCTGCGCGCCGCAATCACGCCCGAACGCGGCCCCCTTGCCAGCCGACCGCGCAAACGTTGTCGCGCCGGGTGGCGGCGCCACCGTGCATGCCCGGCACAGCCTCACGGCCTCGCTGGCGCAGCCCTGGGCCTCGTATGCCAACCCCTGGCACATCGGCGCGACGATGATCGCGAAGTCGGTGCGCGACGACGGCGCCACCTCGGACCAGATCCGCATGCCGACGCTGCCGGGTTCGCGCGGCGAAGGCTGACGACCGATCCAGCACGACCCATGGCCGGCGCGATGCCGGCCATTTCTTTTTCGGGCGCCTCGCGCGAAGCGCCCGAGCGGTCCCGCCGCGCGCGGCGGGACGCTTGCGCCTACAGCCCCTGGCTCAGGAACTGCTGGGCGTACTGATCGCGGTTCTGCATCTCCGGATCGGCGGCCAGCTCGAACTGCTTGCACCAGACGCTGGCGGCCGCATCGGCCGAGCCCGCGTTGTTGAGCGCGTCCACCAGGCCCGGCTTCTCCTTCACTTCCTTGGCGAGGTAGTCGAGCTGCACGCCCAGGTCCTGAGGCGACTTGCCCTGCGAGGCCGCGAACTGCTCGAGGCCTTCCTTGCGCACGCCGCCCCATTGCGCGAGACCGTAGCCGTGGCCGTCGTCGTCGGCATTGTTGGCCGAGGGCGCGCCGATCTGGCCGCCTTGGTTGATGTTCGGCGTGAGGCCGCTTTCCTGCTGCAAGTTGCCGAGCACGCCGGCCACCGCCGTCTTGTTCAGGCCGAGGTTGTCCTGCAGGTAGGCCGCGATCTTGTGGGCATTGTCGCCGCCGAGGCTGGAGACGTCGGTGCCCGAGCCGGGGCCGTTGGTGCCCGCCGAGGACTGCACCGGCGTGCCGCTGCCGTCACCGCTCGACGCGGCCGGCGTGCCTGCCCCTGCCCCTGCACCCGCGGCCGGCGCGCCTGCCGCCGGCGCGCCGCCACCACCGCCGGCCGGCGCCGCCGCGAACGACTGGGGCATGCCGCCACCGCCACCACCGCCACCGCCGAGGCCGGAGCCGTCGTCGGTATCGGGCGAGGCCGCCATCTTCAGGGCCTGGGTGATCTCCTGGATCATTTGCGCGATCTGCTGGAGGATCTGGATCAGCGACGAGCTGTTCGACCCGTTGCTGCCGCCCGTGCAGAGCGACATCGGATCGATCGACGGCGTCGATAAGGAATTGATGGACAGCGACATGAACGACTCCCCTGGAATGGACGGCGGCAATGCCGACTCATAGCACTATAGGGAAGTGGTCGAGGGCTTCCGTGGACAGCGCGAAGCTGCCTCCCACGAAGCGAACCGGAAGATGGGAGCAGCAGCGGCCTGTCTCCATCGAATCGGGTCCGGCGATCGGTGCAGATGCGAACCGGCAAGGGCTGCACCGATCGAAACCCGGCCGGCGGCACGCGCGGCGCCGCCGGGCCGGTGCTCAGACGCCCGCGTCGATGATGCGCGGCGTCAGCAGGAACACGCGCTCGCCATGCGAGTGGTCGTCGCTGTGATACCGGAACAGCGCCCCCAGCAGCGGGATGCGCGACAGGAAGGGCACGCCGGTCACGCCGTTGGTCTGCGTGTCGGTGGTGAAGCCGGCGATCAGCAGGCTCTCGCCGAGCCCGACGAAGGCCTGCGTGTTGATCTGGCTGGTGGTGATCACCGGGATGTCGTCCACCTTCTGCTGGGTCAGCTGGCCGTCCTCGATATGCACGTTGAGCTTGATGCGCGTCTTGTCCTGGTCGCGCACGATCAGCGGCAGCACCCGCAGCGACACGCCGGTCGAGACGCTGTAGAGATCGGCCGAGGTGTAGCCCGCCACCTTCACGAAGAAGCGCGTGGTGTTGTCCATGGTCGCCTCGACGTTGTCGAGCGTGGCCACCAGCGGCGAGGCGTCGATCTTGGTCTTGTTGGTCGACTGCAGCGCGCTCACGCGGGCCATCAGGTAGCGCCCCGCGCCGCCCACCACGGCCGACAGCGCCGCGCCGCCCGGCGTCGCGTTGACGATGCTGTTGCCCGGGCCGGCCTGCTGCACGGTGCCGAAGATCGGGTTCAGCTGGCCGCCGTCGAAGCTGTTCTGCGCCTGCTGCGCATTGCCGGTCTGGAAGTCCACATGGCTGTTGTGGGCGCGCCAGTCGACGCCGATCTGCTGCAGCGTGTCGTCGTCGATCTCGATGATGTGCGCCTGGATCTCGACGATCTGCGGCCGCACGTCGAGCTGACGGATCAGCTCGCCATACTGGCCGACGCGATCGGGCGTGTCGCGGATCAGCACCGAGTTGGTGATCGGGTCGGGCTGGATCACCGGCAGGCCGTCGCTGCCGTCGGTCACGGCCACGTCGTTGCCGGAGCCGCCTCCGCCACCACCGCGCCGGCGCGTATAACCGCCGCCACCGCCGCCGCCACCGTTGTCGTAGGCGCCGCCGAACGCCTGCCCGGCCTGCCCGACCGATTGCGAGCCCATCATCGAGGGCGGCAGCGGCGGCGGCTGCACGCCGCCGCCCCCGCCCATGCCGTTGGACGAGCCCGACACGTCGTTGAGCGACTGCACGCGCTGCATGTTCGGCGTCGAGCTGGGCTGGCCGCCCGTCGAGCCCGACTTCACGCTGTACATGTTGCCGAGGATGGTGGCCACGCCCGGCACGCTGACCTTGTTGCCGTCGACCTGCACTTCGTGGTCGGTGGCCCAGGCGTTCTTCAGCTTGTAGATGCGGATCACCGAGCCGTTGCGATGGCCGGTGCTGGCGTCGAGCCGCTGCGCGATGTCGGCGATCATCTGCACGTATTGCGCGGGGCCGCTGGCCAGCACGGTGCCCGAGGCCGAATCGTAGGTGAGCGGGAAGCGCGGGTCGTCCAGGCCGATCTGCTTGAGCGTGGAGCGCAGCTGGCCGATCTCGCTATGGTCGAGCTGCAGCACCTGGCGCGTCACGTCGTTCGAGCTGCTGATCGACAGCACGTTGCCGTCGTAGAACCAGACGAAGCCGAAGGTGGAGGCCAGCGTATCGAGGAAACGCTGCGGCGACAGGTCGAACCGGCCGGTGACGGTGCCCGTCACGTTCTGCGCGATCGAGGCGGCGATCCCCTGGCTGGCCGCGAAATCGCGCAGCACGTCCTTCAGGTCCTTGCCGTCGAGCTGCACGTGCACGGTGGCGCTGCGCCAGCGCACGGGGGCCGCGAACGCGGCATCGGACAGGCAGCCCGACAGCGCCGCCGCGACGCACGCGGCGGCAACAAGCTTCTTCGCTCTCATGGATGTCGATTCGGGAAGATAGAAGGGATCGGCCGGCTCAGCGCTCGAGCGTCTCGGACGGCGCTTCGCGGAACTGCTTGCGATAGCCGGTCACCAGCGTGGAGCGGCTCTGCACGCCCCAGCGGCGCGCGGTCTCCAGCACGCGCTGGTCGCCCGCGTCGGCATGGTCGATCAGCGCCTCGCGGATCCGCTCCATGCGCCGGGTGCGGATCAGCTCGCTGGGCGAGAGGCCCAGGCAGCTCTTGAAGGCGCTCTGCAGCGCGCGCTCGGTCACGCCGATCTGGGTGGCGATCTCGCGCACGGAAAGGTCCGCGCGGTCGAGGTTGTCGAGCACGTAGCGATAGGCGCGGCGGTACTTGGCCGGCAGGCGCGCGCTGACGTCGTCGGGCGCGGCCTTGGGCTGGCGGTCCAGCGCCGGCGTGCGCACGTGCGAATCCTCGCGCAGGCACTGCATCGCCACCAGCGCGTAGCGGCTGTACCACTGCAGCGATTCCTGGGCGCGGCCCTGGCTTTCGCGCAGCTTGGCGGCGCAGTAGAGATACTCGAGCTGGCGATGGCCGGTATCGGAGCCGCGCACGCCCTGGTGCAGCGGCTCGACGATGGTCTGCGCCACATGCGGCGCGTCGCCGACGAAGCTGGCCAGCGCGATCTCCAGGCGCACCGCGCGCTGGTAGTCGGCGAAACCCTGCTCGCGGATGCGCTCCAGGTAGGCGCAGACATTGGCGATCGCGTCACGGTCGCCGCTGGTGACGTTGCGCAGCTCGCGCAGGTAGGCCACGCGCGCGGCCAGGAGCGGCGCACGCACGCCGGCGGCGGCCTGCAGCGCCTCGGCGAAACCCACGCGCGGCGCGGGCAGGTAGGCCGCCGGGCTGGCCAGCGCGGCCGAGCGCCAGTAGACGTGATCCTGCAGCGCGTTGGCGCAGCGCAGCTCGTGCTGGGCGATCAGGTCGAAGCGCAGCGCGATCACCAGCTCGCGCCAGCGCGCATTGGTGGGCACCACCTCGTCGAGCGCGTCGAGCGCCTCGCGGGTGCGGCCCAGCTCGTGCAGCGCGCAGGCGATGCCGATGCGTGCCTCGATGCGGCGCGCCGGCGGCGCGTCGGCTTCCTCGGCGGCACGCGCGAAGCAGGCCAGCGCGGTGCCGATGCGATGCCGGAACAGCGCCTGCCAGGCCGCGTTGCGGCAGGTGGCGACGCGAATCTCGGCCTTCGAGCCGCGCATCCGGCGCTGGGCGCGGCGGTAGGCGTCCTCGGCCTCGGCGTCGAAGCCCAGCACCAGTTGCAGGTCGGCGTGCCACTGCAGGTCGGCCGCGGTGGCGGCAGCGGCGGAATCGTCGAGACGGCGCCCCGACTGCTGCACGGCGGCGGCGAATTCGCCGTCGAGGATCGAATCGACCGCGCGGGCCGCGATGCCGGAGCCGGCATCCTCGTCGGACGCCGCGAGCGCGGAAACCACCGGGAAATAGAGCATCGAAAACATGAAGCGACTCTCCTTGCATTTGCGCAGGGCACCGGGGCGCGGCGCCATGCGAGCAATGTAGTCGCCGGCCTGTTTTCGAACCCTCAGTTTGACTGAGTAATCTTCAGCAATAATTCCGATTTGAGAATTGCGCCCCGCGCGACGCGGCTTCGCGCGAGTCTCACGATTGCTCAGGCGCGAATCGTGCTCACCCGGTGCGATGAATCTCACCAAACATCGCCGGGGCCGACATCACTTCGCGTCGGGGCCGAAGAGCGGCAAGGTAGGTGGAGAGACGGGATGCGCCACCGGGTTCGCATCGGCCGCGTGCGCGGCGTCGGCCCAGGCGCGGAACTGCGAGGTGAAGGCCGACAGGGTGAGCTGGTCGCGCACCTGGTCGACGAACACACCCACGAACAGCGCCAGCAGCAGCACCGCGACGGCGCCCTTGACCGGCTGCGAGAGCCCCATCAGCTCGAGCTTGCTGGCCGACTTGGCGGCGAACGCGAAGGCGAAGTCGATCAGCAGCAGGATCATCACGGCCGGCGCGGCGAGCTTGGCGACCTGCTGCATCAGCGTGTCGGTCTCTTTCAGCGCGAAAGCCTCCAGCACGCTGGATACGTCCACGCTGTGGGCCGTCAGCGGCCACCACTGATAGGACTCGTAGAGCGTGCCGAGCAGGAAGCTCATGCCGCCCAGGCTCCAGAACGCCACCGTGGCCACCTGCTGCAGCAGGGTGGCGGTGGGCGTGGCCTGCTCGTTGCGCAGCGGGTTCTGCACCTGGGCGCTGTTGTAGCCGGTCAGGTCGTCGATATAGTAGCCGGCGCATTCGGCCACCCAGAACACCGAGGACGCCGCGAAACCCAGCACCAGCCCGATCATGCCCTCGCGCAGGCCCAGCTCGACCAGCGCCGCGCCGTGCAGCTGCTCGCCGAAGGCGAGCGGCTGGCCGTAGGCGACGAAGGTGCTGAACAGGATCACGATCGCGTTGCGCACCGGCCCCTGCAGCACGCCGTCGGCCGAGGGCGGGAAGATCGTCATGATCACGAACAGGCGCACCGAGGACACGCCGATCAGCGTCAGGTAGCCCATCACCAGGTGGGTGATGTCGGGCAGCGCGTTCAAGCTCGGGTTCATGCGGCCGCCCCTGCCTTGTCGCGCGCGCGGCGCGCCAGCACGCCGTCCTCGGCCTCGTCGTCGGCCGCGTCGTCCTCGGCGCGCTGGTAGCCGAGCCGCATCTTCGCCACGCGCTGCTCGCAGGCCTCGACGCTGCCGTTGTTGCGTGCGATCGCACGATTGGTATCGACGATCGCCTGCTGCGCCTCCTGTACCGCCTGCCAGGCCGTCTCGACCTGCGCCTCGGCGCCCTGCAGGCGCTCGACGGCGATCCCGCGCACGATCTTCAGCGCCTGGAAATCGTCCACCACGAAGGGCGTGACGCCCGTCATCATGGCCTCGACCTGGTCGTCGATCGACTGCAGCGCGGCGCGCTCCTGCTCGACGCGTTCCAGCGCCGCCGCGTGCTCGGCCTCGCGCTCGGCCAGCGCGCGGCGCAGGCCCACCAGGTGCATGCGCAACTGCTCGTTGTGCTTGCGGCGCCGGTCGCTGGCGCGCGTCAGCGCGATCGCGCGGCGGTCGCGTTTCAAACGCGCCTCGGCGCTCATGCGCCCACCCCGGCGAGTTGATGCAGGTAATTCGTGGTGTCCTCGTAGGGCGCGTAGTCGCTGGTGCGCTGGCACAGGAACTCGCGGATCACGTCGGCCTTCTCGATCGCCTCGTCGGCCACCGGGTTCTGGCCCGGCTGGTATTCGCCCACCTGCAGCAGCACCTCCACCTCGCGATGCTTGGCCATCAGCTCGCGCACGCGCGAGGCCGCGCGGTTGTGCGTGTCGGGCACCACCAGCGACATCACGCGCGACAGGCTGCCGAGCACGTCGATCGCCGGATACTGGTTGCGCGCGGCGATCTCGCGCGACAGGATCATGTGGCCGTCGAGAATGCCTCGCACTTCCTCGGCCACCGGGTCGCCGCCGGTCTCGTCCTCGGCCAGCACCGTGTAGAGCGCGGTGATCGAGCCGGTCTGGCCCATCCCGGTACGCTCCAGCAGGCGCGGCAGCTCGGCGAACACCGAGGGCGGGAAACCGCGCCGCGCCGGCGGTTCGCCCGCGGCCAGGCCGATCTCGCGGCCGGCGCGCGCGAAACGCGTCAGCGAATCCATCATCAGCAGCACGCGCAGGCCGCGGTCGCGGAAATACTCGGCGATCGCGGTGGCCGTGTGGGCCGCCTTGGCACGCTCCATCGAGGAGCGGTCCGAGGTGGCGCAGACCACCACCGAGCGCGCCATGCCCTCGGGGCCCAGGATCAGCTCGATGAATTCGCGCACTTCGCGGCCGCGTTCGCCGATCAGCGCGATCACGTTGATATCGCAGGCCGCGCCGCGCGCGAACATGCCCATCAGGGTCGACTTGCCGACCCCGGCCGGCGCGAAGATGCCCATCCGCTGCCCTTCGCCGAGCGTCATCATGGCGTCCACCACGCGCACGCCGGTGGGCATCGGCGTGTCCACCATGCGCCGCTTCATCGGGTCGGGCGGCTGCACGATCACCGGGCGCCAGTCGTCGCTGTCCAGCGGCGGGCCGCCGTCGATCGGCTCGCCCAGGCCGTCCAGCACGCGGCCGAGCAGCTGGTCGCCGACCTGGATCGACAGCGGCCGGCCCAGGCCGATCACCTGGGTGGCGCGCGAGACGTGCTCGAGCCGCGCGAACGGCGAGAGCAGCGCCACGTCGCGCGTGAAGCCGACCACCTCGGCGCGCTGCAGCAGCACGCCGTCGGGCGAGCGCAGCTCGCAGAGCTCGCCGAGCGTGACGTCGAGGCCCGACACCTTGATCACCGTGCCGACCACCTCCATCACCTTGCCGGTGCGCGCCACCGCCGGCACGGCGAGGATCTCGCGCTCGATCGCGTCGGTCAGGCGCTCGAAGTCGTCGGTGCGCGACAGCCAGGAGACGTTCATCGTCATCGCGACTGGCCTCCCTGGGCGCCGTAGGCGTTCGGATCATACGGCGCGTCGGCGTATGGCGCGGCCTCGTACTGCGGCTGGGCGGCGTAGGGATCATGGCCGGGCTGGGCGGCGTTCGGGTCGTGGTAGCCGGCGCCTTCGCCCGCCTCGTTGTATTGCGCCTCGCCGTATTGCGCCTCGCCCTGCTGGCCGTAAGGATCGCCCTCGGCCGGCGGTGCCTGCTCGGCTTCCACCAGGGTGCGCTTGAGCGCGCGCGAGACGGCGCCGTGCATGGCGCGCAATTGCGTGTCGAGGCTCGCGTCGACCGCGCCGAAATCGGATTCGCACACGCAGCTGCCCGGCGCGAGCCGCTTGTCGCCCACCACCGACATGGGGATCGGCCGGCCCAGTTCGCGCCAGCGCGTGGCGAGCCGGTCGAACACGTCCTTGGCGCTGTCGAGATCGTCGGGATGCACGGCCACGCGCAGGTAGGTGGCGCCGTCGACGATGCGCTCCACCGAGGCCAGCGCGCGCTCGAACAGGGCCGCGCGGTTCTCGGTCTTGACGATCTGCTCGACGGCCGAGGCCACGATGTCGGCCAGCCGCTCGCGCATGCGCACCTGCAACTGGTTCTGCGCGTGGGCCACGTCGGCGAGCCGGTCCATCCAGTCGCCGAGCGCGCGGTCGTAGCCGTCGCGATAGCCGGCCTGGGCGGCGGCCTCGCGCTCGCGGCGCGCGATGTCGAGGATCGCCTCGGCCTCGGCGCGGCCCGCCTCGACGATATGCGCGGCTTCCTGGTGGGCGGCCTCGATCAGCGCGGCGCGATCGTCGGCCAGCGCGGCATAGGCGTCCTCGAGCGTGACCAGCGAGCCGAACAGCTCGCGCGGCAGCACGTCGCTCGCCGCGCCCAGCCGCGCGCGCATCGCTTCCTCGTCGGGCTGGTGCTGCGCGTCGCGCGGACGGCTCAACCAAATAGCCATGCAACCTCCGGCAGCAAATCGGGCATGCGGGCGAACAGGCGGATCGAGCCGGCCGCGTCCAGGCCGCTGGCGGCCGGCAGCGAGGCCGGCGGCGCGAAGGCGCGCGGCAGCGCGAGCCGGGTCAGCGAGGGACGGCGCCGGTCGGCAGGGTTGGCGGAATCGGCCGCCTCGGCCGCGCCCCCGGCGTCGCGCACGAACAGCAGCCAGCCCTCGGCGGCCATCGCGGTGGCGTCGAGCCGCGCCAGCGGCGGCAGCCCGGTCTTCATGGCGAGATGCGCGACGTCGGGCGCATCGGCCGCGTGGGCGTCCTGCGCGATCGCGTCGGGATGCACGCCGGTCCAGTCGGCCAGGCGCGAGCGCGTCTGCTTGTCGATCAGGCGGCGCACCTCGACGCGGCGGAACGACAGCGAGCGCATGCGCAGCACCGCCAGCGCCTGGCTGACCGGCAGCGCGTCGAGCAGGGCGAGGTTCGGTTTCGGGCCGCCCGGCGCGGGCTGCACGCCGGCGCCGCCGGTGCCGAGCACGG